>NZ_JBJMLX010000059.1:0-15760 GCF_045805085.1 Niastella sp. | reverse complement strand
CACAAGGCAAACGGCAGAAAAGGCTGAACGTGGTGAGTGTAGTTAGTAGCCAAACGAACTTATTTACTTTTCTGCGCAAGCTTACGAAAAGCAATAGAAACAAAAGTATTTCTGCCGTCTGCCTTCTGCCGTCTGCCTAGCTTTTATTCTCCTTCCGCCATTCCGTAGGCGTAAGGCCGAACTCTTTCTTAAAAAGCGAAGTGAAATGGGTTACATGGCTGTATCCTATATGATACGTAATATCAGTAATAGGCATGGTAGTGGTCAATAATAATTGTTTGGCTTTCTCCAGGCGCAATTGCTGTAAGTAGTTATGAATGCTGTTCCCATATAATTCCCTGAACCCTTCTTTCAGTTTGGCTTCATTAATGCCTGCCTGGCGGGCAAGTTGAGGAATGGTAATATGCCTGTCGAAGTTTTCGTCAAGAATCGTTTTGGCCTGCCGGATATATAACATATCCTGTTTACTCAAGGACATAAATAAGGTTTAAATGATGCGGTTTGTCTGATCCCCTGGTTGCAAACGGAGATTAACAAACGAAAATAATAAAAAACTGTTTACGTAATGTAGATAGCCACCGCTTCATTTATAATGATAACAGTGAGTAACCGGGACGGACAGCCTGTTTTAACCGGTTTCGGAAGTATGGGAATGGGAGGGTAATATAACTGGGACCCATATATAATTTACGGTAGTTTTTGCATTGTTCGATGGTAGAGGGTTAAAAAGCGCTGAAAATTTTCGCGCAAATACAGGTAAACCTGTATGCCTCCGCGACGATCCTGAGCATCCTGAGCGGAGTCGAGGTCTGCCTTTGGGGGCTTACTTACTGTTATACCCGATTGGTTAGCCAGATTTATATAGAACTTATCTTTCTCATGCAACTGCCACACTATCCGTTTCACCTGCTGATGCGAGAAAAAATAAGCCAGGCTGCTGAACAGGGCATGCTCAGACCAGAAACGCGTGTGGATAGCCGTATGTGATAGTATCAACCGCATAACATGATCGCCCGGTTTAAACAAATGTGTGCCGGCTTCCACCCCATCGCATTGTTTGTCGCCATCACAGATCTCTACCAAAAAGGCAGGCTGTTGATTGATGAGTCCAACAAAGGGTTGGGCAAAATCGCATTGCAGCATAATGGCATAGGTTTCGCGGAGGTACTTGTGGGGCAAATGCGTGATGGTGGTAACGCGCCGCCCGATGGTGTGTTGCAGCCATTTGCTTACATAAGGCCAGTCATGGGGTAACGATAAAGGTCGCAGAGCGAGGTTTACTTTTCCGGGCAGGAATGTTTGCTCAAATACCGGGTCGTATTTGTTATCAGGTGCAAGTGATATGTATAATGGCATAGTACTGTTCATGTAACAATCGTTCAGTTTACTGTTTACGGGTATTGTCTTGTAATAGCTGGTTCAGTAAAGGGAATAAGAATCCCGGGTGACCTGATAAGGCGCCTAACCGGAATTGAAGTAGTTTTGTAGCGTACCACCATTGCACGTGGTACTGGCAATATAAATAAACAGGACTGCTTTTACTTATGAAATCGGGAGAAAATTATTTTCAATACCTTTCATGGGTTATGTGTATACAAAAAAGAACTACATTAATCAATTATACGGGTATATTCATCCTGGTCATGACCGGACTAACGGCCTGTAAACAAAATCATGACAATGGCAACAGGGCGCCCTTTTCAGGTACGCCCGTAGAATACCCGGTAAGCGATGTAAGGCTGAACGAAGCATCGGGTATTGCCGATAGTAAGGCCAATCCCGGTTATCTGTGGGTAGAGCAGGATAGTGGCAATCCGCCCGATCTTACCTTGTTACAGCATAACGGCACGGTGTTGAAGTCGATTCACCTGGCAAATGCGGTGAACCGCGATTGGGAAGATATGGTGCTGGCCGCAGGCCCCACCGCGGGTAAGCAATACCTGTATATTGCGGAAACAGGTGATAATTTGTTGCAATACGAAGATTACGCCATCTATCGCCTCGAAGAACCGGCTGCTGCTACCGATACGGTACAACAGGTAGACAGGATCGCATTTTTGTATCCTGATGGCAGCCACAATGCGGAAGCTATCCTGGTTGACCCCGACACAAAAGATATCTATATCATCACCAAAACCGATCTGCATTCAAAACTGTTCAGGCTGAAATATCCATATAGTACCATTGGAATGAATACGGTGGAAGAGGTGGGGACGCTCCCTTATAATTATGCGGTGAGCGCGGCTATTTCGCCCAATGGCAGTGAACTGGTGATAAAAACATATGAGAATATTTATGCGTATCCGCGGGCGGCGGGCGAAACCATCGTACAAACATTGGGTAAGAAATATAGCTCATTGCCCTACCAGGTAGAACCCCAGGGCGAAGCCATCGTGTTCGACAACAACGATAGCGGTTACTACACCTTAAGCGAAAAAGGCCTCGCTACTTCCGTTAAACTGTATTTCTACAAACGAATTAAATAGAAAATCCCCCCGATGCATCGGAGGGATCTTTATAAAGAGTTAACTGAGAACTAACAAACTACTTTCAACTTTCAACTTTGAACTGTATTAATCATACTTCCTTCCCTTACTGTACAGCACTTCTCTATAAGACAACGCCAAAGTAAACTGAAAGTAATTCTCTTTAACCAGGTTGTTGATCATAGTACCCCGGTTTCCAACCTCAGCGGCAATATGAAATGCCAGCCCGCGGCTTAAATAACTACCAAAACCAAGCGTGGCGCCGGCTTCTTTTATTTGTTGGCCTTTAACCTGCAGGTAACTCTGACCGGCGAATACGCCAGCCTGGAAATAACTTTTCTCCGCCACCATGCCAAAGCGTTGCACCTGGTTGCTGAACTGGAAACCGGCCGAATAGCGCTCGCGGTCAACCATGGTAAAAGTGGTGCCGCCGGCGTTCAGGTTGTTCCAGTTGGAGCGGCTATAGTCAACCGTATACGTAACGCGGCCTTTATTTACCAGGGCAAGGCCTCCATCGAACTGCCAGGGCAGCGTAAATTTATCACTGCTCAGGTCTTTATTCGCTTCTACCACACTGTTACCTTCCTGTACGGTCAACGTTTTGCTTACGTTGAGGTCGTTCCTGGTAGTAACCTTTCCACCCAACGAGAACTTCCAGTTCTTGTTGATCTTGTTGCCATAGATGGCGCCGCCTTCGAACCGGAAACCGCTGTAATAATTGGTTATCTGCGAAATGATGGGCGTGCTTAAGGTAGCGCCTGAGAGGGTTTCTATCTGGTTGATAGAACCGAAAATAAAGTTGGTACGTACTCCCAGCGCCAGGTGATGGCCTACTGCAAAGGCATTATTCCAGAATATATTGTGCAAACCGCCGTTCCCATCGTACAGCCCGCTATAAGTGGTGCTGCTGCCTTCAATACTTTTTTGTGCCGTGAACGAATAGTTCACATAAGTATAAGGCTTGAAACCAATGCTGCTGGCCCAATGGTTGTTTATTTTGGCGGAAAGAGAAATGCGTTTGATAACAAGGTCTTTGGAAGAATTGTTACTGCTGGTGATGGCATCGCCTTTGAAGGTAACGGTTTTGCCAACCAGGGCCAGGTCAACCTGGGCCAGACTTCTTTCCAAACCAATCAACGAGGCCGGGTTTTTATTGAGCAGGAAGCCCGGGGTGCTCAACAGGGAAGTGGAGGTGTTGGCCATACCACTGCTGCGGTCGGGATCTGTTTCCTGAATTTCACCAATACCGTATACAGAATAAGGTGAGCTTAAATTCTGTGCACGCACGGTGCCCAAAAGCGCCACAAAAAGCCCGGTCAGTATAAATATTTTTCTCATTATAGTGCGATTAGTCGATTGTCAGAATGTTTAAGATCAGTTTGGTTTGGTATAAGGTATTCTGTCTGCTGCCGATCACCCCCCGGTTGATCTCCTTGGCCGAAGGCGCCAGGTCCTGTATAAGGAAGAGGCCGTTATCAGCAGAGCCCGACGTATTCAGTAATGAGTTGATATACCCCGTAATATTGAATGTATAGTTAGTATTGCTGCCATACATGAAATCGATAGAGGGGGCCCGGAACTGAACACCCTGGCCGGTGGAGTCGAGCAAGGCGCTGCCCGGATTGTTGGTGGCATCGGTTGTTACCGGGTACAGTATATTGGGTAAACTGTTGGTGAAATAATCGTAGGTGCCTTTTACCGGTTTCATCACCAGTCTGGCATCCATCAATCGCACTACATCATCTATTTTAAGCACATCACGCAGCGAAGGGAACCTGGCTTTCAGGTATACGCCGGTGCCTGCCTGGGTAATGGCGAATGGGTTGGTGTTGGTAGGAAAAAACTCACGCTGGCCTTTTGTAACAGGCTCCATAGTGGTGCCGGTACGGTCGGTGACAACGCGGTTATACTGGTAACCGGTACGGGTTACAATGAAATCCAGATACTTGTTGATCTTGGCCGGAAGTGTTTGGTGAAAATGCAGCCGGATGCGTACGCTGCTGTCTTTCAGGTTAAAGCCATACACGGCGGCGCCGGTAGTATTGCTGGGTTGAATGTATATTCCTTTGAAATAATCCAGAAAGTTGGTTTCGCTGGCAAACTGGGTGGCCTTGGTCCTGATCTTGTCGTACCAGTCCTGTCCCATGGACTGAGGTAATACCATGCGCACTGAATCTCTGGGCGTAGGCCGGATCACATTTGAATAGGTAGCCAGCGGCGGGTTGGGCAGTAACGATGGCTTTGAAGTGTTGTAAATATAGGTGAGATAGGTATAGTCGGGCTGAGTTGCCAGTTCATTCACCTGGATGGCGAATGGTTTGGTGGTATCGCCGTAGTAATAGCCGCTGGGGCGCATATACAACACCAGCGAATCGAATACGGCGCTTTTGGGCATCAGGGTAGCCACATCTTCGCTGATGACAGGCAGGCCAGGCTGGATAATAGTGCCGGCCGTGGTTTTACCCGTATAGCTGTCGAAGAAATTGCCTATCAGTGAAAATTCGTTATTGTTGGTAGTAAAGGAATCCAGCACGTAGCTCGATAACTGCACAGAAACCGTATCAACGGTAATAATGCGGGTATGGCTTTCAGCGAGTTCATCACCCACCTGCACATCTTTTTTATAACACGATGACAGCAGGCTGGTAAACAGAAAGCAGTAAGTCAGAATGAAAGGTACCCTTTTGTGTATACGCATAGTATGGTTAGTGAGTGAAATTTTTAAGCTAAAATCAAGGTTTTAAGGTTCAATGTGTACCAGCAATAGGCTTGGTCTCCCGACCTGTCGGGATTTTCCGGGGTGTAAAGTAATGGAATATAAGGTTTATAGTTCCTGTATTGGCCAATATTTGTTTTCATTTTAACACCTCTTTGTGTTCATTTACACCCGTGATGCTATAGCTTGCCTCGCCCACCGTAGCCTTGGCGAAGGTGGGCCTCGCCGCCGTAGCTTTACCGCCGTCGTCTTCAGCTATGGCGGTCGAAGAACGAAGGCGGGTTTCACCCAACACTTTATGCAATTTATCCGTCGGCAGTCACGAAATTTTGTTATTATATATTATTGCCACCGAATAATCGGCGAAGCGATTATTTTTGCCGGTGGAAACTAAATTTCAATTGTGCAACCGAAATTGTGCAAATTTGCAAATTTATAATAAGCACCGGAAAGATTGCAAATGTGAGCATAGGAAAACGAAGCGGGAGTTGAAAAATGTTAATACTTGGTTAATCTTATGGTTTACAGCAGTTAACATGTTGGTTGTTTCTGTAAGCTTGCAGCTTTTTACCGGGGAATGTTGTTTTCATAGCAAAATAACCTGTTGGTCGATTGGTTAACCTTATCCATCTATTTTATAAAATTGTTTATAATACACCGAAATATTTTTACCTGCCGAATTATTAAATTAAAAAACTGACGCATGTGAAAATGCCGGCCGTGATCGGGCAGATCGGCTTACCCGGATCACTGGCAGTGTTTAAAAAAAACAGAAAAAAACTCAAAATGAAGAATGTTCTAGTTTACTCCCTGGCCCTTGTGATTGCTACAGCACCACTGCTCATTAACACTGCTTGTAATAAGAGTTCCAGCAGTTCAAGCGACTTAGTGGGTAACTGGGCAATCAGTGATTTTTTTGACGGTCCTGCCCGTTCTGAAGCAGTGTTGTTTCAAATTGCAGACACTGTATTTGTTGGTACTGGTTTATCAGACATCAAACGTTTTGCTGATTTCTGGAAATATTCCCTGGATAAAAAATACTGGACAAAGATCAAAGATTTCGGTGGTGGCCTGCGCAGTTCAGGCGTTGCTTTCGCCCTGGGTAAAAAAGGGTATGTAGGACTCGGTTACGACAACAACGCGGTTTATACGAGCGATTTTTGGGAGTACAGCGTAGACAGCAATGGCTGGGCCCCCAAACATAATTTCGGTGGTACTGCCCGTGCTGATGCTACTGCGTTTGTTGCCAATGGCAATGGATACGTTGCCTGTGGTTACGACGACAATTACCTGAAAGACGTTTGGCAATACAACCAGGCTGCTGACAGCTGGACCCAAAAAGCCGGGATCAGCGGTTCAAAAAGAAAAGACGCCGCTACTTTCACTATAGACAATAAAGTATACCTCATCAGCGGTAACAACAATGGTTCTGCCCAGAACGATATGCAGGTGTACGACCCAGCCAGCGATACCTGGACTCCCCTGAGAAAATTGACCAACGTGAGCGACGAAAGCTACGATGATAAATACACTTCTATCATTCGTTACAATGCCGCTGCTTTTGTAATAAATGGTAAAGGTTACCTGGCCACCGGTGAGAACGGAAGCCTGAACTCCCATACCTGGGAGTACGATGCTGCTGCTGACCAATGGACAGAAAAAACTGCCTTCAGCGGAACTGCCCGTACCGGTGCCCTTGGCTTTTCACTGGCTAATGGTACACGCGGTTTTGTAATGGCCGGCCGCAGCGGTACTGCTCCATTTGATAACATGTATGAATTCCAGCCTACTGTAGCTGATGTTACCACAGACAATCAGTAAACATCAAATATTTGTACTGCTGGCAGCATTATTAATTGCTGCCGGCAGTACTTTTTATATCCTGGCTGTTAAGAAGCCAGCCGCCCCCGCACATACCTTACACTACTCCACGTTTAAAAATGATCATGGCTGGGGCTACGATATTCTGGTCGATGATCATATTGTCATTCATCAGCCCATGCAACCAGGCAAATCGGGCTATGATGGATTTCCCACCGAGAAAGAAGCCGCCGCCGATGCGCAAAATGTTATAGAAAGTATAAAGTCGGGTACACATCCCTTCTTTGGGCAAAAGCAGACGCAACGTCCCGGCGTCTCAAGTGCTCAACCGAAGTAATGACCAAGGACAAGATCCGGGCAGCCCTTGCATCCGTGCCGGGGTTTAAACCGGTAAAAACAGTTACACTCAAACTGCTGGTAATAAGCATGCCTGTTTTAGGCTGCCTCTTCCTCATTGGTCTGTTCTATCTTAATTTTTATTATTTATTACCGCGCTTATTCACGAACCGCAAATTATATCTCAGCTGCCACCTGTCCGACAGGGTGGAGAACGATCACCTGTATATTGTTAATCTGAAAATTGAATTGGACCATGAAAGTTAATTGTCTCATTATCGATGATGAACCCTGGGCGCTCGACCTGTTAGAGAATTTTATTCAAAAGGTCCCGTATTTGAACCTGGTAGCCCGTTGTGAAGGGCCGGTGGCAGCGTACCCGTATTTTGAAAACGCAGCAATAGACCTGGTACTGCTCGATATTCGCATGCGCGACCTGAGCGGTACCCAGTTCCTGAAAACCCTGAATAAAAAGCCGGCTGTGATCTTTGTGACCGCGCACAATGAATTTGCCATGGAAGGGTTTGAACTGGATGCCATCGATTATTTATTAAAGCCTGTTCCCTTCGACCGGTTTCTGACGGCCGTGAATAAAGCGTATGAGTATATCAGCTATAGAAAGGCGAAATCGGTGTTGAAGAAAGATGACTTCCTGTTTATAAAAACGGCGCACAAGATCCAGAAGATCTTTTACAGCGATATCCTGTACCTGGAAGGTCTGAAAGATTATACCAGGATCCACCTGGTTGACAGCAAGAAGCCTTTTGTTACACTGCAAAGCCTCAAGTACTTCGAGAACCGCCTGCCGCACGATGAGTTCATTCGCATTCACCGGTCGTATATTATCTCTTTACGTAAAGTAGATACGGTTTCCCGTAAGGCAGTGTTGTTGGGTGAAACGGAGTTGCCATGTAGTGAGCATTATCGTAATGTGTTGTATTCGATAATTGGGGAGAAGCTGTAAGGCAATCGGCAATCGGCAATAAATTCCCGGCGTGGCAAAGTAATTATTAATCTCAACAATCGCGAGCCATTCACGATTCACGATTGCCGATTCACGATTTTGCGCCCGCTAAGAAAATTAGTAATTAAAAATAAATGCTTATATTTGGAAAATCAAAAAACCTGATATAACCATGTCTTATCCCGCATCACTGATAGCCTTTGCCTTTGTAAAAAAAGGCATCGATGAGGGGAAGTTTGTAACGCAAATGAAGTTGCAAAAGCTGGTATATTTTGCGCAGGGCGTACATCTTGCCAAATACCATGAACCCCTTATCAATGAAACTTTCCAGGCCTGGATGTATGGCCCGGTAATCCCTGAAATATATACGAACTTCAAACTATACGGCAGCAGGCCCATCACCGATACCGCCGAATTTACGCCATCGCCAAGCTATACGCCCCCTTTGAAACTCAGTGCCGAAGCCCTCGATACCATCAATTATGCCTGGGAAGTATTAAAAGATTTCTCGGCTATGTCGCTTAGCAATTGGACACACCAGCCCGATGGCCCCTGGTCGAAGGTCTATATCCCCGATGCAAAAGATACCCCTATTAGCAACAACGATATTAAACAATACTTCGAAAAATTGCTTATCCGGGCCTGATGAATACACCTTCCAATTCTGACGTTGCCCCCGTAAACAGGGCAAAGGACCTTTTGCAGCCATTATTAGATGATACCTTGAATATCAAGGTGAACACAAAAGAGGCGAATGTAAAAGAGGTGAAGGGATTAGATATGGAGGAGGAGTTCGCCAGAGTACAATTAAAAAGACTGCTCGATGACAACAGGGCACGTAAAGTGTTTAGTGTCATTATTTTTGCCATCACCATTTTGTGGATGTTCCTGGTCTTATTCATCGTGGTACAATGCAGCCGCAAGGCGTTTCACCTGAGCGACGGCGTGCTGATCGCCCTTATTACCACCACCACCGCCAATGTGTTTGGCTTCTTCTATGTGGTGGTGAATTACCTGTTTAATAAAGAAAAGTCGACCTAAAGATTTTTGGCGAAAACTTATTCACATTTTCACCCAAAGGCAGCTGGCTAAAAGTTAAAAACGGTTTAATTATATACTTAATGTGTAGTTAGTCCATTCCCGGACTGGTTATTGTTAGGTAAAAGGGCTATTTTTAAATGATTCTGTTCGGCCCATGCAAAAACCATTAATCGTAATACCGGGAAAACGGCTATGCCTGTTCCTGTTAGTAGGCTTATTAGCTTTACAATCGGCTTTCACGCCAGCTTTAGCGGGTGAAAGACCGGCCACCAGGCCATATACAGTATACTCCGATACGTCAGCGAGCTCGGGTATCACTTCGCATCTATTCTCCATTATCAGCAAATTGAATGTGTACGACAGCCTGCATCTGCAGGAGATGGGTCTGTCGAAAAAAGTGTTTACCATGGCTTTAAAAGGCATGGCTAAACTGGTTAGAACACGGCACATCAAAGATAACCTGCTGGCCATCGTTGATTTCAGTCAGCCCAGTATTAATAAAAGGCTGTATGTGATTGACCTGAACACGTATCAATTATTATACAATACATACGTGGCCCATGGCATGAAAACGGGCAAGGACAAAGCCATTTCCTTCAGCAATAGAATGTCATCGAACAAAAGCAGCCTGGGTTTTTATGTAACCGGCCTGGCGTACAATGGCAGTAATGGTTATTCGCTGAAACTACAGGGCATGGAAAAAGGCATCAATGACTACGCCATGAAGCGGGGCATTGTGATCCATGGAGCCGATTATGTAAGTGAAGACCTCATCAACAGCCAGGGGTATATCGGCCGCAGCTGGGGTTGCCCGGCCGTAGCGCCCGAGGTTTCCCAACCATTAATAGACCTCCTGAAAGAAGGCAGCTGCCTGTTCATTTACGCTTCTAATAATGCTTATCAGAATAAGTCATCTCTCGTTAAATAAGAAGTTTTTGTTGCCAGTTACCGGGTACCGGTTCCCCGGCGACCGGTAAACCAGCAATCGGCAAACCGGCAATCGGCAATCGGCAACCGGCAAACCGGGCCCCCCGATCCCAGTTCATCCCAAGCATCCCATCTATCCCAGTTCAGACATTTTCCCATCATCCCAGGCATCCCACTATCCCTGTTCAGACGTTTATTAACACCCAGTGCAATTCCTGGTAATAAAAAAGCGTTTTGGTAACAGGCGCATCCCGTTATCTTTGCGCCTTTAATTGTATATATGCTAAAGATCGGTGTATTCGGCGTAGGACATCTTGGGAAGTTTCATTTGAATAACTGGAAGGAGATCAAAGAGGTAGAAGTAGTAGGATTTTATGATCCCAGTGACGATGCTGCCCAGGATGTAACAGAAAAGTACCAGATTCCCCGCTTTCTGGATGTAGAACGGCTCATCGATGCCGTGGATGTTATTGACGTAATTGCACCCACTCCCCAGCATTTTAACCTGGCTAAACTGGCCATCAGAAAGGGCAAACACGTGTTCCTGGAGAAACCCATGGCCAATACCATGCAGGAAGCGCAGGAACTGGTGAACCTGGTACAGGAGTCGCGTATCAAGTTGCAGGTGGGCCATGTGGAGCGGTTCAACCCGGCTTTTTTAGCAGTGAGGCAATTGGACCTGAACCCGATGTTTATTGAAGTGCACCGCCTGGCGCAGTTCAATGTCAGGGGTACAGAAGTGAGCGTAATTCTGGATTTAATGATCCACGATATAGACATTATCCTGAGCCTGGTGAAGAGTGAAGTAAAACAGATCTCCGCCAGCGGCGTAGCGGTAATGACCGATACCCCGGATATTGCCAACGTACGCATTGAGTTCAACAACGGCTGTGTGGCCAACCTGACCTCGAGCCGGATCTCCATGAAGAAAATGCGAAAGATGCGCGTTTTCCAAAAAGATGCTTACATTGGGATCGACTTTCTGAATAAAAAGTCCGAGATCATTAAGTTAAAGTCACCCCAGGATGTTGACGCCTTTTCCTTCGATCTGGATACCCAGTATGGTAAAAAGACCATTGCTGTAGTAAATCCACAAGTTCCCGAAGTAAACGCGATAAAAAGAGAACTGGAATCTTTTCGTGATGCCATTTTGAACAATACCCCAACCGCGGTTTCCGAAGTGGATGGTTACCGGGCCATGGATGTAGCACACCAGATTTTACAAAAGATCAAAAACAATAATATTATTGTGTAACCCTACAGATGCCTTCCGTAAAACGAATCCATAGTACCTGGTACCTGCTTGGCGACTACGTGGCGGCCATATTGGCCTGGATCGTTCTGTACTTTACCAGGCGGTATCTGCTGCATGAAAATATTTTCATTGACCATGAAGTATACCTCAATAACCGCTTCTGGTACGGCATCTCTTTAGTTCCTCTTACCTGGATCTTCCTGTATGCGCTGGTAGGCGCTTACCACTCCCTGTATACTAAAGGCAGGTTAAATGAATTCATGACCACCCTGCTTTGTTGTATTATTGGCTGTACCATCATTTTCTTTACTATTGTAATCAACGACCCGCAAAAGAATTATACCTATTATTATAAAGCATTGTCGGTTTATGTATGTGCCCAGTGGTTGTTTACCTGGTCATTACGGGTGATCTGGTTGAACCTGGTAAAAAGGCAACTGCTGCAGGGGCGTATGCGTTTTAATACTTTGTTGGTAGGTGGTAATCACATAGCCGAGAAAATATACTTTGAGACCCGTGAGGGTTTGCGGATTGCCGGCTATCATTATACCGGTTTTGTAAGCGCCGGCGAACCCAATGGCATCAGCAAACATATTCCCTGGCATGGCTGGTTGCAGGACATGGAGAAAGTGATCGGGGAACGGGATATAAAACTGGTGGTGGTGGCCCTTGATAAAGAAGAAAAGGTGCAGGTAGAACACGTGGTGAACCGCCTGAGCGAAATGGATGTGGAAGTGAAGATTGTACCCGATGTGCTGGATATATTATCGGGATCGGTAAAAACAAGCAACCTGTTTGGCGCGGTGCTTACCGATATAAAATCGGGTTTAATGCCCCAGTGGCAACTGAATATAAAACGGGTGATAGATGTTACCGTAGCATTGCTGGGCATTATCTTCCTGTTACCCCTGATCCTGTATGTCATTATCAGGGTTAAGCTTTGTTCACCGGGACCCGTGCTGTATTCGCAGGAGCGGATAGGGTACAAGGGCCGCCCGTTCAGGATCTACAAGTTCCGGTCGATGTTCCATCAGTCAGAAAAGGACGGTCCGCAACTGTCATCAACCACCGACAAACGGGTAACGCCCTGGGGGCGCGTCATGCGCAAGTGGCGGTTAGATGAATTACCCCAGCTGTGGAATATTTTAAAAGGAGAGATGAGCCTGGTAGGACCAAGACCCGAAAGAGCGTATTATATAAACAAGATCCACCAGCAGGTGCCTTATTACTCGTACCTGTTGAAAGTAAAACCGGGTTTAACATCGTGGGGCATGGTGCAGTTTGGATATGCCGAGAATGTGGATGAAATGATAAAACGGATGAAGTACGACCTGATCTATATTGAAAATGTTTCCCTGGCGCTTGACTTCAAGATCATGGTTTATACCTTACGGATCATATTTATGGGAGAGGGAAGATAATTAACAAAGAACTCCGAATTCTAAAAATACTATGAAAAGACTTTGTGCTTTAATGATGATTGCGGTTGTACCAATGGTTGGATTTTCGCAAACGCCTTACGCTTACTGGCAACAGGAAGTGCATTATAACATTCAGGTAGCCTTAAACGAAAAACAACATAGTTTAAAAGGCGACCTGTCGGTGGATTATATCAATCACTCGCCCGATACACTTACATTTATCTGGTTCCATTTATGGCCCAATGCGTATAAGAACAAGAACACCGCACTGGGTAAACAGCTGGTGGTGTTGAAGGGAAACGAGAAGCATACGAACCCGCTTGAAAAGAAAAAAGAAGCGGAGCATGAACCCGGTTATATCGACGAACTGAAGTTTGAAGTAAACAAACAGGCTGCTGCCACGGAAAACGATACGGCCAATATTGATATGATAAAGGTGCTGTTGCCGCAACCTTTGTTACCCGGCAAACAGGTAACCGTTACCACGCCGTTCCATGTAAAACTGCCAGATTATTATTCAAGATCGGGTTACAGCGGACAGCAATTCTTTGTTTGCCAGTGGTACCCCAAACCGGCAGTATATGATACGAAAGGCTGGCATCCGATCCCGTACCTCGATCAGGGGGAGTTTTTCAGCGAGTATGGCAGTTTTAAAGTAGCTATTACCGTTCCTGCTGAATATGTAATAGGCGCTACCGGTTCTTTACAAAACAAAGACGAGCTGGCTACATACAAACAAATAGGCATTGAGAACAACAAGGACATAAAACTGGTAACGTATAAGACCACTACACCTGGTAAAACAAAGACCTTGCAATACACCGGAGATCGCATCCTTGATTTTGCCTGGTTTGCCGCCAAAGATTTTGTGATCCGCTACGATACTTTGCAGCTGACCGAAAATAATACGATCGATGTATTCTCGTATGGTCAGCCCAATGGCAACAAAACCTGGAAGAACAGCACCAGTTATATAAAAGATGCGGTGCGTCATTACTCCAAATGGATTGGCCAGTACCCATACCCCGTGGTGCAGGCAGTGGAAGGACCGAAGAACCAGTCATCAGGCGGGATGGAGTATCCCATGATAACGTTAATTACCAGTCCGAACGCAAAGGAAGAAGAAATGGATGGCGTGATTACGCATGAAGTAGGGCACAACTGGTTTATGGGCATTCTGGGCACCAACGAACGCCAGTATGCCTGGATGGATGAAGGCATCAACACGTATTTCCAGTTCAGGTATGAAGCAGAGAAATACCGTAGCAACAGTATTCTTTCTTCTTATATCCCTAAAGACATCAAGGAACTGTCTGAAGATGAGTTTCAGGCCCGCATTTATGAAGTGTTGAATTCGATCCCGTCCGGGCAACCGATCAATACGCCGTCAGCGGCATTCACCAATAATGAAGACTATGGCATTGTTGAATATGTGAAAACTGCCGTGTGGATGTATACGCTGGAAGCTGCCATTGGCCGCGATACGCTGGATAAAGGAATGCAGTCCTATTTTAAAGACTGGCAGTTCAAGCATCCTCAACCGGAAGATCTGAAGAAAGAACTGGAAACAGCTTCCGGCAAAAATCTCGATACCATATTTGAGTTGTTGAATAAAGAGGGGAAATTGTTTTAGGTTGAAAATTGTAGCGAGTTTCACTATTCACCCCGCCTTCGCTAAAGCTACGGCGGGCAAGCATTGACCATTCACCATTCACGACAATGAGAAAGCTTTACCTTCTACTGCTTGTTTCGGTTATCGGCTATTCGGCCATTGGCCAGGATGCCTACTGGCAACAGGAAGTACATTATACCATCGATGTATCTCTGAACGATACCGAACATTCCCTGGAAGGTTTTTTAAAGCTGCGGTATATCAATCACTCGCCCGACACGCTGCGTTTTGTGTGGTTTCATTTATGGCCTAATGCGTTCAAGAATGACAGAACGGCTTTCACCGAGCAAACTCTGCAAAACGGCAAGACGGATTTCTATTTTTCACCCCGCGAAAAAAGAGGGTATATCAACCGCCTCGATTTCAGGGTGGCCAACACTACACTGAAAACAGAAGATCATCCGCAATACATAGATATCATAAAGGTATACCTGCCCACGCCTTTGTTGCCCGGACAGGAAACCGAAATAACCACCCCTTTTCATGTACAGTTACCGGCCAATTTTTCGCGCGGTGGCCATACCGGTCATAGCTACCAGGTAACCCAATGGTACCCCAAACCGGCGGTATATGACCACTTTGGCTGGCATCCTATGCCGTACCTGGACCAGGGTGAGTTTTATGGTGAGTTTGGCAGTTTTGATGTGCGCATTACGGTTCCGGATAAATATGTGGTAGCGGCAACCGGTGAGTTGCAGAATGAAGCAGAGAAGCAGTGGTTGGTAGAGAGAGCTTCTTTTGTACCGCCAGTAGCTGTGCCGAAAAACAAGAAGCCTGTCGCGGGAAAAAAGCCTATGGCAGACGGCAGACGGCCCTCCTACGCTAAAGCTTCGGCGGGCAAGGCAAAAAGCAAAGGCCCCTCCTACGCTAAAGCTTCGGCGGGCAAGGGAAAACCAGTCAATCACAAACCATTAACTACTGTAGTAAAAATAAACCGGGTTCCGCAAACCCTCAAGACCTTACAATACAAGCAGGATAATGTACATGACTTTGCCTGGTTTGCCGATTCAAACTTTGTGGTAAAACAGGACACTATTCAACTGGCATCGGGCAGGGTAGTGCAGGCGATGAGTTTTTACCGGTCGGCCAACAGCGAAGCCTGGAAGAAAAGTGTTCAGTAT
>NZ_JBJMLX010000058.1:0-3734 GCF_045805085.1 Niastella sp. | reverse complement strand
CTTTCTAATATAGATCAGGCGATGGCTTTTCTGGAAAGACATTTAAACCTTTCTTATCACATCAAAGACATAAGAAGAACTGATATTCTCGAAATTCCTAAAGAAGTATTGCGTGAAGGTCTTATCAATGCTGTAGCTCACAGGGATTATTTTGAGCGTGGTGCCAATGTGGTGGTGGAAATTTTTGATAACAGGGTAGAAATTTCAAATCCCGGCGGACTTTCCAAAGGGTTAAGGCCTGAGAATTTTGGTAAGCATAGTTTTACCAGAAATCCCTTAATAGCAGGGTTATTACATCGATGCAAGTATATTGAAAAGGCTGGAACTGGCATTCAGCGAATGCGGGATGGAATGAAAGGGGTTGGTTTGCCTGAACCAACCTTTGAATTCTCTTCCTTTTTTACGGTTACATTTTTGCGATATGATCTTTTAAAAGATATGATGTCTGAATTTGACCTCAATGACAAACGCGGTAGTAGAGTAATAGCCATATTACGCCATTTGGCGATCCATCAATTTATAGATGTTGCTGATATTGCAACTGAATTGTCTACTACGGACACCTTCTCCTGTAACATTTTTACTCCCCGCGCGTCAAATGCTGTAAAAACCGGGTATATTGTAATACCTATTCAAACTTAACCTACATATATGAAAAAATGGGCTGCCCTGTTTGTATTGACAGCTATTATTGGAACCAGTTGCCACTTTCCCGGCAAAAGTATTAAGGGAAATGGACAGGTAACCACCGAGAACCGGCAGGTAAGTGGCTTTACCGGCGTTACATCGCATGGATCTTTTGATGTATATGTGGCTGTTGGCAGTCCGGCTTCTGTAAAAATTGAAGCAGAAAGCAACCTGTTGCCATATATTGAAACTTACCTTGAAAATAACAATCTACAGATCGATACCAAAGATGAAGTATGGCTGCGTCCGCACCGGTCAATAAAAGTTTATGTAACCGCTCCCCAATTCAAAGAAATACATTCCTACGGATCTGGTGATATCGTTGGTCAAACCAAAATTACCGATTCTTCCAAACTTGATCTGAAGGTAGCCGGCAATGGTCATGTTAACCTGGATGTGGATGCGCCTGAAGTGGTGGCTGAATTAACCGGTAACGGCGGCATTGAATTAAAAGGCCAGTCAAAAAGTTTTGAATGTAAACTCACCGGCAATGGTAATTTAAAAGCATACGACCTGATGTCGGAAGAAACCAAAGTGAAAATACTGGGCAATGGCGATGCTGAAGTGTATGCCAGTGTAAAACTGGATGTGACTGTTACCGGCAATGGCAATCTGCACTATAAAGGAAACGCCCAACCCTCCACCCACATCACCGGTAATGGCAGTATTACCCAGGTGAAATAATTTTCACAACCACTAACCACCCTTTTTATGAAAAAGATATCCCTTGTTTTATTGATAGCGCTTGTTGGATTAAACTCCTGTTTCTTTCATGGTCACCGGGTAAAGGGAAATGGCCAGCTGACAACGGAGACTAAACAGTTTGGCGATATTAAAGGCGTTGAGCTGCATTCCTCATTTGACGTGTACCTGATTCAGGGCAGCCCGGCCGGGGTAAAAATAGAAGCGGAGGAAAATATCCTTCCGCATATTGATCTGCATATCGAAAACGATGTGCTGAATATTGAAACAGAAGATAACATCTGGCTGCAGCCGCGCAGGCATGTAAGCGTATACGTTACTTCTCCTGTGTTCAATACCATTAAATCACACGGTTCGGGAAATATAAAATCAGAAACAAAGATCACCAGCGATAATAAACTGAAGCTTGGCGCCTCAGGAAGCGGCGATATTAAAATTGAGGTAGATGCGCCTGAAATTACTGCCAGTGTTTCCGGCAGCGGTGGTGTTGAACTGTCTGGTGAAACGAAGAAAATTAGTGGGGATGTAAGTGGTTCCGGCAATATAAAAGCCTTCAATTTAATGGCTGAGGAATCTGATCTGAATGTTTCGGGCAGCGGTAATGTACAGGTGTATTCCAGTGTAAAACTGAAAGCCAATGTTTCCGGCAGTGGTGATGTGAAGTATAAAGGAGGTGCACAAACAAGCACAAATATCTCTGGGAGCGGAAGTGTAAAAAAAGTTGATTAGTTGATAAGTTGACGAGTTAATTTGTTAACTCGTCAACATGTTTCTTTATAAGTCTACATACTTCACTCTTATCCATATATCTCTATTTCTTCCCTTATCATCAGTACAGGAAATTTTCACCGGTCCTTCTTCAGGCATAAAGAACTGGCGGTTGTGCGCTTCATCTGATTTATAAAACTGGTTATTGATGTACCAGTACACCTTGTGCACATCGTTGCCTACATTACAGGATAATTGTAATGGTTCGGGGTGTTTTTTGCTGATATAATATTCCGATCCGCTTCGGGGGGAAGTAATAGCAGGGCCGCCATCTTTGAACACCCGCTCACAGTTGGGATTATGAGGCGGCATTTTTTCATAGACAATATGCCGTTCTTCAAAATAACGTTGCATATCGGGAGTCACCGTTCTGTACCATTTCTTTTTATACCCACTGGCCGGCTGACAGGTTTTGCAATATGAGATCTTTTCATCGGCCGATATGGCCACCTCCTGCATGTTGCTGCAAAGCTGGGTCGATGAAATGAGCGGAATAAAATAATCGGTTACCGTGTTCTCGCAATGTTCACCGGGTGGCAAACCGGTTTCTGAACATACCATGCGAATGTCGCAATCTTTTGGTTGGGTAAACCATTCCTGGTCGCTGTCGTAGTCGATGGTGTTGAAGATCTTAAAAAGCAGGGGCGTAGCAATATTGGCGCCGCTTAATTCAGGAATGCCCAGTGCAGAGAAGTTGCCCGTCCAGATACCCACAGTATATTTTTTATTATAACCGATACTCCAGGCGTCGCGGCGGCCATAAGAGGTGCCGGTTTTCCAGGCTATCTTGGGCATGTGCTCGGTGCTTTGCCAGTTAAGCGGAAAGTCGGGGCGGTTTACTTTCGACAGGATCTCATTGATCATAAACGTAGCGGCAGGGGTTAAGATCTTTTCGCCCTGACCAGGTTGATGAAATGCATCCTGGGTATAATCTGGCGCTATATATCGCCCTTCGTTGGCGAAGATGGTGTACATCCCCGTCAACTCTTCCAGCGTAGCGCCACAACCGCCCAGGATCAGGGAAAGACCAAGTTTGCGCTGGTCTTTTTTGATCTGGTTAAAATTACAGGCGCCCAGTTTGTCAATAAACTTGTCTTTGCCCAGCCCTTGCAGACTTTTTACTGCCGGTATGTTCAGGGAATGTTCCAGCGCATACTCCATGGTTACATATCCGTTGAATTGTTTGTCGTAGTTCTCAGGCGCATAACCGCCATAGTTTACGGCCACATCGGTGATGATGGCCTTGGGGGTCATCAACCCTTCGTCAATACAAAGGCCGTATAACAAAGGTTTCAGGGTGCTACCGGGCTGGCGGATGGCGTGGGCACCGTTCACCTGTCCGGCATCGATGGTATCCGTGAAATTGGCCGACCCTACATATGTGATCACATGGTGAGTTTGGTTATCGATGATGATCACCGCCGCATTACGGATGTTTTTAAGGGTGAGAATGCGGGCATAATCTGCTACCAGTTTCTCGGTCTTTAACTGGGTATTCAGTTCAATATTGGTTTTGATAATATCGCCGCCCTGTTGTTTTAGTTTCCAGGCCATGTGTGGGATCAACCGGGGAACGG
>NZ_JBJMLX010000057.1:0-3530 GCF_045805085.1 Niastella sp. | reverse complement strand
CGTGGCTGATGGCTTCCTTGGTTTGCGGCATTACCGCATCGTCAGCCGCCACTACAATTACTGCTATATCGGTTACTTTGGCACCGCGGGCACGCATGGCGGTAAACGCTTCGTGACCAGGTGTATCGAGGAAGGAGATCTTTTTACCATTAGGCAGCGTTACTTCGTAGGCGCCAATGTGCTGGGTGATACCACCCGCCTCACCGGCCACCACATTCGCACTGCGGATATAGTCAAGTAATGAAGTTTTACCGTGGTCAACGTGACCCATGATGGTAACGATGGGAGCGCGGTGATGCAGATCTTCTTCATTATCCACGTCTTCTTCTTCCTCCAGTTCAAGCTGCTTTTCCATATCGATGAACTCGGCTTCGTATCCGAATTCGCCGGCCACCAGTTCAATTACCTCGGCATCCAAACGCTGGTTGATAGACACCATGAGACCAAGGCTCATACACTTGCTGATAACTTCTGCAAAGCTTACATCCATCAGGTTGGCCAGTTCGCTTACGCTGATAAACTCAGTAACCTGCAGTTTGTTATCCTGTCCTTCAACCCCTTCACGTTCCGCATTATTCTGGCGTTTTTCGTGACGGCGGGCTTTTTTAATGCCCTTATTGCTTTTATTACCGGACAGCTTGGCTTGTGTTTCGCGTATTTTATCCTGGATCTCTTTTTCGTTGATCTCTTTAGGCTCGCGGGACACATGGCGATTTGCTCCTCCGGGGTGACGGTTCTGGCCGGGACGGTTTGGACCGCCTCTGAAGCCTCCGCCGCCCTGGTGCTGGCCACCGCCCTGACGGTGTTGACCGCCACCTTGCTGGCCCTGACCACCATGATGGCCTCCGCCGCCATGACCGCCTTGTCCACTCTGCTGACCTGGTTCTCTTTTCTTGAAAAGATGTTGAGCCCGTTCCTGCGCAGATTGCTGCGACTGTTGTTGCTGATCCTTCTTTTCAATGGGAATGCGCTTGCGCTTCCTTTTTTCCTCGTTGGGCTTCGGTTTGGTGCGGGCTTCGTCGCCAACCGGTAATTCTATTTTGCCCAGAATTTTCGGTCCCGTAAGTTTATCTGCTTTAATATTTTCAATTACCGGTGGCAGTGCTTCTTCCTTCGGTTCTTCTTGTTTTTGCACTTCCTTAACCGGCTCCTGTTGTTTTTTCTTTTCAATTACCACCTGTTTGGCAGGCCTTTGCTGCTGTGGTTGTGCCACTTCCTCTTTAGGTTTTTTGGGCTTTTCTTCCACCGCAGGTGCAACTGTAACTTTTGGAGCTTCTTCTTTTGGCGCCTCTACGGGTGCTTCTTTGGCAACCGTCTTTGGCTTTTCTTCCTTCACAGGCGGCGTTTCATCATTTGCCTTAGCTGGCGGCGCCTCTTCTTCTGTTTTCTTTACTACTACCGGCGTTTTCTTCGGTCTTGTGGACGAATCAATAGCCGACAGGTCTATTTTATCTAATACTTTAGGTCCTTCAATTTCAGGTGCTTCTACCTTGGTAATTTCAGGTTGCTTATCCTCAGCTTTCGGCTCTTCTACAACGTCTTCTTTTACCGGCTCCTTCTTCTCTTCCTTCTTTTCTTCCACCACAGGCAGCGCTTCTACAACTGGCTGTTCAACAACAGGTTGTTTTTCAACTACCGGCACTACTTCGGCTGCTTTTTCTTCTTTCTTCTCTTCTATTTTCTCTTCTGCAACCTTCTCTGCCACCTTTTCTATCTTCTCTTCTTTCTTTTCTTCCACAACCGGCGTTGGTTCCTGTTTTTTAACCACTTCTTTCTTTACAGCCGCAGCATCGTCTTCCTTCTTCTTCTTCGCTTCCAGACTTCCCTTTGGCAGATCAATCTGATCGCTTTTTAACTTGGCCACTTTATCACTCTGGAATTCCTGCTGCAAAGCACGATACATCTCCTCCGTCAGTTTAGACGTGGGTTTGAGATCGTCATTGTTAAATCCCTTTCCTATCAAAAAGTCTACCAGCGTTTCCTTGCCGATGTTAAACTCTTTGGCTGCGGCCATTAATCTTATTGTTGTTGTTTCTGCCATTCGATATTGTAAGACAATTTTTTGTTTTGTTCGCTGTTTGGATAAGCAAATTACTTGGAAAAAGTTAAATTAGTCACATAAGTCAAAATAGTTATATAAATTAACCACAGCCTGTGCGCTTTGACTAATTTGAACCTGTTGCTTATTTGACCGATTTCACTCTCTTTCTTCGCCTATCCTTTTTCAAATTCTTCATTCAGAATGCGGCGAACTTCATTGATGGTCTCTCTTTCGAGGTCGGTTCTTCTTTCGAGCTCTTCGGCGGTGAGATCCAGCACACTGCGTGCCGTATCGCAACCAACGCGTTTAAGCTCATCAATGATCCAGGTTTCAATTTCATCGCTGAATTCTTCCAGATCGATATCAAATTCCTGGGGTTCGCCTTCTGTATCGCGATAAACGTCGATGCTATATCCTGTTAATTCCTGTGCCAGCTTGATATTCACGCCTTTTTTACCAATCGCCAGTGACACCTGATCAGGTTTCAGGTAAACATTCGCCTGTTTTTTGTCATTGTCAAGATCCTGTGTGGTGATCTTGGCAGGTGTAAGTGAGCGTTGGATCAGCAGTTGAACATTATTGGTCCAGTTAATAACATCTATGTTTTCATTTTTCAGTTCCCGTACAATTCCATGGATACGGCTACCTTTCATCCCCACGCACGCGCCTACGGGATCAATACGATCGTCGTATGACTCTACTGCCACTTTAGCCCTTTCACCAGGTTCACGGACGATCTTTTTGATAACAATTAAACCATCAAATATTTCAGGCACCTCAATTTCAAGCAGTTTTGCCAGGAAAGAGGGAGAGGTACGGGATAAAATAATGACCGGAGAATTGTTTTTTAATTCTACTTTTTTAACAACGGCGCGGATATTTTCACCTTTCTTGAAATAGTCTTGCGGAATTTGCTCAGATTTAGGCAATATTAATTCATTCCCCTCTTCATCGAGCAATAAAATTTCTTTTTTCCAAACCTGGTACACCTCGGCACCGATTATCTCACCGATCCTGTCGCCGTATTTTTTAACCAGAACGTTCTTTTTCAGGTCACTGATACGGCTGGCCAGGGTTTGTTTGGCGGCCAGAATAGCCCGGCGGCCGAAATCGAGGATATTAATTTCCTCATATAATTCTTCCCCTACTTCAAAGTCGGGTTCAATTTTTACAGCATCGCTATAGGCAATTTCAGCCAGGGGATCCATCACGTTTCCATCGTCAACAATAGTACGGCGGCGCATAATTTCCAGGTCACCCTTTTCTGCATTCACAATTACGTCAAAATTCTCGTCACTGCCATATTTTTTACGCAGCAGGGTTTTGAATACATCCTCAACCACTTTCATCATGGTAGGGCGATCTATATTTTCTGCGTCCTTAAAGTCAGCGAAGGCCTCTATCAAGTTTATGCTTGCCATATACTACAATTTTTTGCCCCAACACCCGGTGTCAGGATCTTATTAAAATACTGTTTGAATTGTTGTTG
>NZ_JBJMLX010000056.1:0-2381 GCF_045805085.1 Niastella sp. | reverse complement strand
TTTATCAACCTATCAACTTGTCAACTTGTTAACTCGTCAACTGATCAACTGGTTAACTGGTTAACTGGTCAACTGGTTAACTCGTCAACTGATCAACCTACTTATACTCCCCATATATCTCCCTTAACGTATCCGCAATTTCCCCCAACGTACACTTTTGCTCAACCGCTTCAATAACGGTGGGCATAATGTTTTCGCCGGCAGTGACTTTGTCTGAAAGACCTTGTAAAACCTGGTCGCACTTGGCCGGATTCCGGTTATTGCGCAGGCTGGCTAACTTCTGGGTTTGGATCTGGCGAATGGAGTCATCTATTTTGAAAACCGGAGTGGTATCTTTTTCAGTGGTTTGAAATTTATTAACTCCTACAATGATCTTTTCGCCGTTCTCTATCTTTCGTTGATAGTCGTACGAACTGCGGGCAATGGCATCCTGGATGAATCCTTCCTCGATGGCCGACACACTGCCGCCCATAGCGTCGATGGTGGCTATTAATTCATACGCTTTTTGTTCTATTTCGTTGGTCAGCGATTCAATGAAGTAAGAACCGGCCAACGGGTCAACCGTATCGGCAGCGCCGCTTTCAAAGGCAACGATCTGCTGGGTGCGTAAGGCAATGCGGGCCGCTTCTTCGGTAGGCAGGCTCAACGCTTCATCAAATCCATTGGTGTGCAGGGATTGGGTTCCACCCAGAACAGCGGCGAGCGTTTGCACCGTAACCCGGGCAATGTTGTTTTGCGGTTGTTGGGCCGTTAAGGTACTTCCGCCGGTTTGGGTGTGAAAGCGCAGCATCATGGCCCTGGGATCGGTAGCGCCCAGTTCTTTCATTATGCTGGCCCACATGCGGCGGGCAGCCCTGAATTTGGCTATTTCTTCAAACAGGTTATTATGCGCGTTAAAAAAGAACGACAGGCGGCGGCCAAATACATTAATGTCGAGTCCTTTCTCCAGCGCGGCCTGTACATAGGCCTTGCCATTGCTTAACGTAAAGGCGATCTCCTGCACTGCGGTACTGCCGGCTTCACGAATATGGTAGCCCGAAATGGAAATGGTGTTCCATTTGGGCAACTCCTTGCTGCACCATTCGAAGATATCGGTAATAATGCGCATGGAAGGCTGGGGAGGATAAATATAGGTTCCCCTGGCCGCATATTCTTTCAGAATGTCGTTTTGAATGGTGCCGGTGATCTTGTTCAGATCGGCGCCCTGTTGTTTAGCCAGGGCTACGTAAAACGAAAGCAGGATGTATGCCGTGGCATTGATGGTCATGGAGGTTGATACCTCTTCCAGCTTAATGCCTTTGAAAAGGGTATGCATGTCCTCGATGCTGTCGATGGCTACGCCTACTTTTCCCACTTCGCCTTCGGCCAGTGCGTGATCGCTGTCGTACCCGATTTGTGTAGGCAGATCGAAGGCCACGCTCAATCCCATTACTCCCTGTGAAAGCAAATAATGATACCGTTTATTGCTTTCCTCTGCCGTGCTAAACCCCGCGTACTGACGCATGGTCCATAGTTTACCCCGGTACATATCTTCCTGTACACCCCGGGTAAAGGGGAACTGGCCGGGCATTTCGATTTGGGTGGAAGAAGGTACATCGGCAGCGGTGTACACTTCTTTTATTTCAATGGCGCTATCGGTAGTTACTTTTTTAGGCATGTAGTTTTTGTTAGTCGTCTTGCTGACTATGACATTAATTTCTTGGCTTCATAGCTCAATACATCGGATACAACGTTGTGCAGCGATGCCTTGGGCGATTGCATCAGCATTTCCAGAATGCTGCGGCTAAGGTCCTGGCCGGTGGCCTCAGCGGGTAAAAATGAACCGATCTGGTTAACGATCATTATGTTTTGATCTTTCAGGCTACGTACCGCTTCCCATGATTCATGCGATACATAGATCTGTTGAGTAACATTGTATTCATACTCGGTGCGAATGGTTTGGGTCAGCAGCATCTGCATATCGCGGGCGGTCAGTCCGGCCGTGGGCGTGCGGCTGATAACATTGGGCAGGGCAATGCGGTCAACCAGTAAGATCAGGCGTTCATAGGCCTGTAATTGAAGCGGTTGGGTAGCGGGGGGAGCAGTTTTTGCTTTCTCGTGTTGTTCCAGCAACACCTTGGCCTCTTTACGTTGTTTCCAGAACAAAAAAGCCAGGGCTATGCCAACGGCAAGGGCGATTGCAATTGAAATTACCATTTCAGTGGTACTGAGCATTCATTAGGTTTTAAGTGAACAAAAATACAGTTTGTAGTACTAAGTTGTTTAAAAGCAATAGGAAAGGCCTTAGGAACGAACAATATGCTGAAATAATTGTCTGAATTGGGATAAATGGGATGTTTGGGATGGCTGGGATTAGCCTCCAATACCACTACGATCCTGCT
>NZ_JBJMLX010000055.1:0-7967 GCF_045805085.1 Niastella sp. | reverse complement strand
TCTATTACCCGCAGCGCCAGTACGTTTTTAATACTATGGGCCGAAGATCTGCCGGTGTCCTGTTTGAATTCAATTGCTTTAACGGTACCTGGCGCCAATGAAATGGTGTCGATGCTAAGCGGATCATCAATCCCCCTGCCAAGTCCCTGCACATAACTGCTGAAAGGCACCACACTGAGCCCTAACTGCGAAATGGTTGTACCACAGCCGTTGGAATTGGTAACGGTATACCCAATGCTGGCAGTGCCGGGGGCCACCCCGGTTACCACACCATTGGCATTTACTTTCGCAACCGCCTGATTGGTCGTACTCCATTGCCCGCCGGCAGGAAGGCTGACCAGTTTAATTGAGGAGCCGGCCACACAAATATTAGGACCGGTGATGGTTCCAGAGCCCACCGGACATGCATTTATGGTAGCCACATTACTTATAATGCTGCTGTTAGCACTACTGATTATAAGCCGGTAATAGGTAGTTGTATTTACAACCCCCGGACTGTAGAAAGATGCCGTACTCACATTAGACCAGGCGTTTTGATCGGGTGAGCTTTGCCATTGATAGAAATAACTGCCCGAGCCGCCACCAACACTTGCCGTTAAGGTAGCAGCCGTATTGCCCGGCGAAACGTTTTGGAAAGGTGGACTGATGCTACAGGTGAGTGGCGCATAAACCCCTACGGTGACTCCATTGGAATAAGTTTCGGTCCAGTCACAATGATCAATTGCTTTACGCACGAACGTGGTAGAAGTAGTGAGCACGTCGGAGGCGCTGGGATACCAATCCCTTGTGGTAACAGGTATGTCTGTGTAGTTACCATAGACGTCTACCGTTTGCCATTGATAGCTGATGCATCCTGAACCGTTGATACAGGTAGCATCCGTACCAATCATAGGTCCGGGCGCCGTATTAAAATTTATATATTGAACCGTAGGTGAAATGGAACCCGGATTCATTTCAGCCACAGATAAGCTCATATTACCCCAGGTACTACAGTACACAGCGCCCGAAGTACTGGTCCAGGTTACATCAATTGACAGGTCCCACAGATCAACAACCGGGCATTCACTCATTGCCTGGAAAGCGGTAGTACCGGTATGCGTGAAATATCCCCCTACTACAGTCCAGGAATACTGTCCACAGTACGGATAATCGACTGAACCGTTATAAGTGGGATAATAGGTATAAGATTGGCCCAAAATTATGGTGCGGTTGCCCCCAAGGGCCCATTGTGTATTTCCCTTTACTCCCATCAGGAGCAAGAGCACCAATACAATACAGTGGCAGCTGTACTTACACACCTTTATGGGTTGGCAAAACATTGACATAAAATATTTTGTTGGTTGTTACTTTCCTGTTGTTGATGATGTTATTACTCCGCTTCACCATTCTGTGGTCACCAGGTAATGCTCGAATCCCTTTGCAGCCAGATATTCGCCGTTTTCTCCCCGCAATACCCGATTGTGCTCTCGCGCAGGCGGCGCCTGCTGTCCATGACTGATGTTCGTGAACCTGCAATCGGTTATAAGTTCTTTCACTACGAGAAACACATTGTATTCATTGACTTTGGTATTGATCAACCGGCCAGCATAAGCGCTGTTTTCAGCCAACCGGCTGTAGGCTATAGAATCCACAGGCACCAGACTCCTGTTTATATGATAATACGCAAGCGGCTGATGGGTTGCTGCATCAAACGTAATGCTTACGACCTCTTTTACCAGGTCAGTACCTGACACCTTGTTCCGGCTTTGTAACGTGATCTTGCTTTCTCCCTGCCTTTCCTCATTAATTCCTGCCACATACTGTTGCGCCAGTTTTTGCAGTGATGAATCGGGTGCCAACAGGGCCATGGCCTCCCGGAATTTTTTGAACGACTCCCCATTATTGGGATACAGGTTGATCATTTTAGTTTCATTGTTGACCAACACAATCACCGAGTCATTGGCAATTTGCTCCATGCCTTCGGCCTGCAGATAAAAATCACTTTTCCCATAGTACACCTGCATATTTGTTTCTACACTATCCTGCCCTGTATCAGGAGTACTTCGGTAACCCACGTGGATATTCATTTGTAAAGGCTGTTGCAGGTACCACTGCCCCAATGCGGCAAACTCGCGATAAACAGTGAGGGTATCAGCTCTCTCCTTGCTGCGCTGCGCATTGGCCGTAGTTGTAAGGAGCAACACTACCGTCATCGCCTGTAGGATCGTTATTCTATTCATAGTAAGGACAGGTATACTTTTAGTGAATCACCTTTTGTAAGGCGCTTCTTGTTTCCGTTATCGTTTTTATGCCTTCGCGGGTTTCTGCTTTTGTCCGGATCAGCGTTCCTTCTTCATCATACTCGTAAAAGCTTGCATAATTATTGGCGTCTAGCTCAGCCACCAGCCGCAGGTTCACGGGATCGTAGACATAACTTTTCATATTGGCATTGAATGGATGAATGCGGATGTCATCGACATACAACTGACCGGCTCCGCTGTTTACAAAGTTCAGCGTCATCGCATACACACCCACCGGAGCTGTGAACTCGCCTTCCACCCGCTGCCAGCCATCTATGATGGGACCGGTGGGACGTAAGATCACATCACTTACAGTGGAATTGGGGAATTTCAACTGTACCTGGTTGTTCTGGTAACCTGACTGTTTACACGGAATGCCATTGGCCGGATCGCCGCAACTTTCCCGCACCCAGGCGCTGAACAACATTTTTTTATTGAGGGGTATACTGAAACGCGCATGATACATATAAGCTGTTGCAGGGACAGGAAGATCGTACCCGCAGGTATTTTGCGTGTTGAGTGATTTATAACCGGGCACCGGGCCGCCATCTATATATATATTTGGTATGTTATTAGCATCAAAAAACTGGAAATAAAAATGATCATAGGGCCAGGGTTGCCCGTTAAAGGGTGGGAAATCGGCATCGGCCGTACAGACGATCTCGTAGATCCCTGCGGGGAAGCAGGCCGAAAAATGTTGCCACGTATAAGTCACACCAGCCGGTGAAATCGGACTTTCATAATTCACTGCAGGATAATCATTGGAGTTGACTGGGTAAATGGCAACGCCACCCATATTATTTACAGGACCAGTACCAGTGCCAGAGACGCGATAATTGGTAAGGCCGAAATGATAAACCCCCGGCTGGGTAATTTCAACATACTGCCTCATTTGAATGGTATAGGTGTAGCCATTGCTAATTATTGTTTCGCGGGGAACCGTTGACAACCAGGGATACAGTGTAAGGTGCATGCCATTATCTCCCCAGGTTTCTATCGTAGCAGGATTACTACTTAATAAATTTTCAGGATACTCATATATGATCTGATGATTCATTCCCCGTTCAAAGATCTGTTTGGGTACAAAGTGGTCGTAGGCAAAGCTGAAATCATCGGCAACCGCCGGTTCCACTTCAAACTGTTTCACCGCAGTGCTGTTGGGATTTACCACCATCATGTATTTACCCGAGTGCGCATTCACCGCCGTGTTATTTGCATTAACGATACTCGTATTAGGGATACCGGTAAAATCAATGAATTTTTGTGCATACGGCACCGTGGAATAAGGATGCAATGCCTCGTCATAATTGTTGTCTTCAAAACCCATATATACCATCTCGTTATACCGGCTGTTACCTGTTATAGCCACTGGCAGCGTTTTATGATAGCCGTATTGTGCAGCAGTAAATACACCCAGCGCATCCTGTGTTTCCATCTCCAGCCCCTTTGTATTATACCTGGTTGATCTGGCGTTCCAAACCCATTGAATGCTCGTTTCATCGGGAACCAGGTTACTGTAGCCATTAAAATCCCAGTACAGCTTAAAGTCTTTCAGCATCCCGTTTTCGGCAATATTGGTATTGCCGGTCGTATCATTTTCCATTCTGCCATCGTAAAACACCATATTGCGGTAAGCCCTGAAATTCCCCAGCAACCCCTTGCGATAGGGATTGATATTTTGTTCGAGGGCGCCGCTGCCGCTTTCAATATCCTGGTAAGCGCATATCGCCGGATTCATTATTCTACTGAATCGTCTGAACTGGTCATTTTCGGTCATCCATTTTTCCCTGAACTCAACCGCCGAGGCATTGACCTGTTTTCCATTGGCGTTGAATAACAATTTACCGGTGGCAAGCGGATTGGTCATTCCTGTTACAGAGGCCACCTGGCTCTCGAGCATATTGCGCCGGCCACTGCGGATAATGCGGCATTGAACACCTGATCTGTTATAGAGTTTCCCGGCTTCATCTATGAAAATAAAATCCGGGGCAGGATCTGTCAATGAAGAGTTGTTCTTGTTTTTATCCAATGCCCAAAGCAGTTTGATGGCATCGGATGATGGAGCCGGACAGGAAGTAGGACTGCCGGGATAAGTAATGTACAATTCATCACCACTTTCAAAAACAGAAAAGTCAAAACCCGGATTGGTGATCTTTCCATCTGCAAAGTTGAGCCCTGAAAACCGGGCGTCGATGTTTTTATAAGCCAGTCCCATGCCGCTGTAAGCCCAGTAAGCGGGATAGGAAGTATTGTAAATGGGTCTGTTAAATTCATTATTCGTACGACTTACCAACAATTCACCGGTTTGTGCATCATAGGCCAGATTTTTTGTACTCACCTGGCTGCCCTTGTCTATTACCACCACGCTGTCGAGCACCGCATGGTAACTGATCACCTTAGTGGTGGTAACGGCGCGATAGGTATTTTCAGTAGAACCATTTATTTTCCATAAGGTAGGGATCGGAAAATTGACCAATGCAAAGTAGAACCAGTCCAGTTGTCCCTGGTATTCCCGGCTGGAGCCTTTTACCGAAAACTCGCGGGCATCTGTCATAAGTTCAACATCTACACCCAGATTACCTGTATAGGCAGTGCCGCTGTTATCCTTACTGATGAAGGTGAACTGATCGTTCAATCCATTGACGCCTGTATTGCGGTAAAAGTTTTCGGTATAGCTTATCCGCGTGGTGGTATCGTTTTCTGCATAGGAGGATTGCGATCTCATTTTACCATGCATATCGTTGGTGGCTACCAGAAAGCCCTGTGATTGCGCTTTGAAATCATACCCGTATTTGTTAAAGAAATTGCTGGTGGATGCCTGGTGAAATTCTTTTACACTGGTGGCATCAAAAGCCGTATAATTATAATATACCGGGAAATCTTTTGCCGTATAATATTCCGTCACCTGTCTGCCCACACCCGATCTTGATTTTTTTGCCGCATCGGTATTTGTTTTAAGGGAAGTAACCGTCACTTTGCTATACCCTACTACCGGTGAAGGAAAGAAGCCATCGAGCACAGGCATTTCCACTGCGCCATAAGAAGTTGGGCCCAGGGGCAAATCATCTTCTACCTGTAGAATGGATTGACAGGGATTTTCTTCATTACCTATTGAAGGTTCATAAGAAGCCACGCCGCTGCTGATAGTACGAACTGCACCGCCAAAGTTTTCAGTAGTAGTATAGTCATACTGTTGTCCATATTTTGCGCCGTACTGCCGGGTCATGGAATCCCAGTTGTTCCTGAGCACCACTGATCGTACGCGGTACCCGCCGCCGTATTTATGTCCATCGGGATCATCCAACCGCACATAACATTTAGAAAGATCGGTGAGCAAGGCCTTCCCATCTTTCCGGAAAGCATTTACCGGATCAGTAAACGCATCGCGTAAGCTTTTTATCATGCCCACCAACATATCCCCTACCTGTTTCAATGGCGGTTCTCCCGACACGTCGTATCCTTCGAACGCCTGTCCCGGCAACTGCTGCCGCAAGTATTCGAGCGTTGTCATCGACAGTGGGCTTTTACCACCCAGCCGCTTCATTTTTACCCAAATGATCTTGTTGTTATTCGCGTCTACGCCATAATCAACATCGGGAGTTGAACCAAAGCTAGCATAACAGGGGATATACTCAGGCCCTTTAGGCATTCGTACCCATATTTTAAACGCGAGTTGGGTAAGTCCCTGTAAATATTTTTTGTACACATCCGTGGCATTACTGCACCCTTCAGGCACCGACATGAAAACATAATCATTTTCTGTGGATGCTGTATACACAACCGGATACAAATGGTTGCCCGCGGCGCCGAATGAGTTAGTGGGGCCAAATCCCGCCACCGGCATCATTATAGCCGCCCTTTTATCCTGCACATAGGCGTAATCGTCACTTTCATAATTCACTTCAATTTGTCCACCAGAAGGCAGTACCACTTTCTTCAGCATCCAGACTGCTGCATTGTTATTGATAGTGGTGTTGCTGCCCGCAGGTTGAATACTGTAGGGATAGTCGCTGTTCTTCAAACCACCAGGATTCAGGCTGGCGGGTTTGTAAGTACCCCAGCGGTCGGCAGCATTCGTTGTATAATCCGGATTATCGGTTGCATTATCCATTCCGGTTGAAGAGTAGGAAAAGCTGTACCTGTTTTTGAATGCTCTTGTTTTACCGTTATAGGTAAAATAAATGCTTTGCAGCGTGAGCTTGCCATTATTGCCTGTAACACCCGATGTATTATCTGGTGCATTCCTGCAAAGCTGGTAGCTATAATCAAGGTGAACTGTTTTGATGGCCTTTGCTTTTGCCAGCCCGTTCGACTTCAGATCGGCTTTATTGTACAGGGCAATACTATCCAGCTTCTTTATTACATTACTGCTGTTCATGCCGCCCAGTTCATCGGCAGCGCCTTTGGCATCCATCCGATTCGAGACGTAAAACAGGGCGATCATCGTTTTTGACTCTACCGATTGCAGGTACCACGACTCCCGCTCTCCGTGCGTGAACATCGCCTTATCGTCTTTTATCTCTGACCGCAGGCCAGCATTGAAATGGGCCATCTTATTTGTTCCCTGTGGCGTATGCCATTTATACACCGTATCGCTTCCTTCCCTGATCCTTGAATAATTGAATTTAACGGCATCGCCCAGGTCATCTTCGGTAATGCCGTTGCCTGATAGGTCTACGTAATCGGGCGACAGGATACCCGACAACAAAAACGAATGCGCATAAGCAGGGGTTTTTGTTATTTGCACGTACCCATCCCGGCTTGAATTATCATTCAGCAAGGAGGAAGTGGCAGTAGCCTCGCCTGCGTTTACACTTACCTGATCGGGAATTTCTGTATATGAATTGCTGACGGAAAATGTAAAATCTTTTTGCATCACATTGTATACCGGCACACCGTACACATATCTTTTACCATTGCTTTCCGTTACATTGATCTGGGAGATATGGTTCGGTTTTCGGTATCCACCTACCCGTTGAATGGGTTCATAGAGCAAGGTATCCGTAACCGCATCGAGAAAGGTTTGGTAGTTGTAGCTTTTTATTGTTTTATCAAGACCCACCTCCGTTGCTTCTGCTGCCGTGAGGAAACTGATCACTTGTGTACGTTTGTTACGTTCCCTGATGACAGATTGCTGCCGCAGGTCTACGACAGTTGACTGCAGCCTGCCGGCGGCGTCAAAGGTCTGTAATAAAGGTTCAACCGCAGGTGACTGACCCGAACCACTTAATTTGTACCGCACCAGGTTGGTACCGCCTATTTGCGCAAACCGGGCAGGATCGGTAACGCAGGCTTCACCGGGATTGCGGAAATAAACATTCTCAAAGGTGGCATCCGGCTGGGTAAACCCAATCGTGTTACGAAGCCTGTTCCCATTGTTCCATTCGCCAATAATGGAGGGCGTTTTTATTGTATTCAAATTGGCGCCGTAGTGCCCCGGCGCATCTATATCACCGCCAATACTGAAGTTTTTATCTTTTGATAGTGTGCTATTATCTCTTACATACCCCAGGTCATTCCGGTACGCCCTGATGTTTCCGCCGGTACCTTCCCCCTGAATGGAAAAAACATCGTATGTATATTGCGGTACGGAAATAACAGGCGTATTGGGCGTTACCTCGCGATCGTTAAAGCGGGTAAAATCCATTACATAATTTGGTTTGTTAACCGCATTCTGATAATACAGAT
>NZ_JBJMLX010000054.1:0-4805 GCF_045805085.1 Niastella sp. | reverse complement strand
TTCTTCGGGATTCCTCTTAGGCTTCTTCGCAAATTTGCGAAGAACTTGCGAAGAATTTGCGAAGAAGGGTAAGCTGTGTCTTTGCTCAGTCCCGCAGAAGACCAGGCTAAGACACACTTTCAACAGAACCCGGCAGCCTCCATGAGATCTCAATGGAGCCGAGGCAAAAAACACTAACCATCCCTCATTTTCCACCATCCATCACACAGTTTTAGCCAGCTCGTCCCAACAATACACAGGTTTCAGAAGAGAAATTACCAACCGTCCCATGAATTTGAGATAACCGTCACAGCGGTTTCCGAAGGCTGTCACTTTTTGGAAAAAGGGAGGCTTGTTTAAGGATACTTTTGTATTCGTATACGGCAGTTCTTTGAAATAGTTGGAAAGTTGATCAGTTGACCAGTTAACCAGTTGACGAGGAAGGCAGTTCTTTAGTTTGTTAATTCGTTAGTTTGTTAGTTAGTAGGTTCTTAAGTTCTTAGGTTTTCTACCTGATGGCATCCCTCATGATAGCTCATCCGAAACCTGACGAAGCAACGGGAAACCGATAACCGGTACCTGAAACATGGAACCTGTAAGCTGTAACTTGAAACCTGTTTATGCTTTTGCTAATGAATAAGCTTTCAGTTCAATCAGATCCGAAGAAGGATTGGTTTTATTCCAGGCCGAATGGACTGCTAAGGCAGCACCCATGGCAGATGCCTGGGCCATTGATGCGGCATACACTTCATGTTTGGGAAATGCATTTGCCAGCAGATTCATGTATAACGGGTTCTTGCTGAAACCACCATCCACGAAGATCTTTTTAACCGGACTGTTATGCAGCACCAGGTTCAGCGAAGCCACCTGTTGCGTCATAAGATCGGCCATAAACTGATGGTACGCGGTTTCATAATTGGCAAAACTGTTGAGATCGCGGACGCCAAATGCACTCTCCTGCACCATGGCAGACTTTGCAGCTTTGCTGTCGGAACCAGTGCCGGCAGTTACAGCAGAAGAAGATAAAAGATCGGCATTAAATGCCACTGTTTTATAATAATCGAGAGCCACATTAAAGTGCGCAGCCAGTCTTTTCGTTTGTTGCTCGTGCTCATACCCGGCAAACAGACGCGATGCCTTGATGGGTTTGCCCCGGTATTCCATATAACACAAACAGTCCTGTTGCAGCTCTTCATACGTTAACCGGGTTTGGTTGAACGGGTTCAACGCAATACACCAGGTACCGGTTGATAACAACACAAACGGTTCGGTAAAGTGAAACAGGTAAGGGATCAGGGCGGCAGAACTATCATGTAAGCCTACCCCGGTCAACAGGGCCTGTCCCTGCCATTGTGATGGCATCAACTGGTCGGACGGGAAAATGTTCGCCAGCTTTTCATTGATGGCTTCGCGGTAGATCCATTCGTGATAATGGTTCTGTGGAAAGTTCCATAAGCCGGTATGACAGCCAATACTGGTGATATCGCTATATGCGCGACCGGTTACCAGAAAGCTCATGTATTGCGGTAAATGCAAGGAGTAATGTATCCGTTCGAACAACCCGGGTTTCGTGTATTTCAGGCGGTATAACTGCATGCCTGAATTCAGGTTGCCCAATACCGGTGAGGCGGTATAAATAGAAAAAGTTATTTCGCCGCCATATTTCTGGTAGAACCCTTCCTGCAGCCCGGCAGGATATGGTTTCAGGTAATTGTACAATGGTGCAACCGCGTTCCCTTCTTTATCTATATGAACAAAGCTGGCGCCATAGGTACTGAAGTTCAGGGCACGCACCTGGAAGCGCGGGTCATTGAACACATCCTGTAAACAGGCACGCACCCAGTTGGTAAGGGCGGCCAGGTTTTCGCAGAGGTCCCCATCTTCATCGGTTATTTCTGCAAACTGTTCGCTTTTCTCCAGTACAATGTTGTACTGCTCATCAAACAGGAATAATTTTTTATTGGTTTTTCCAATATCGAAAATCGCTATAACAGAAGTTCTACTCATTAGGCGGCAATTCACTCACTTAAATGGTTACAGGTTATCCCGCAGGGCGGAACAACCTGTAACATAAAACTATTTATAAACCAGTAGCGACGGTCTTTTGACCACGCTCTTTAATCAAATTCTCTCTTACTTTCAGCTGACGGTACAACTGTATTGGTTGTAATGCGGCGCCGGCCTGCAGGCGGGCTTCCGCAACCAGGGCGCGTACATCGGTACGGTAAGCCTGTTGCAGAATTTCCTGTGCCTTGGCTACATCGCTTACTTCCTGGGCAGCCTGCAATGCTTTGGTATCAACCAGCAACGCCTGTGCATAAGCGATCTTGATGGCTTCTATCGATTGCAGCAGGTCTTCCAGCGGGTCTTTTACGTTGTGCGATGCGTCGATCATCCAACCCAGGTCGGTAGCGTGTTGCATACCGCGGGCATCCATACCTTCTACCAGTTCATTAAAGATCAGGAACAGCTGGTAAGGATTGATGCTGCCTACTGTAAGATCATCATCGCCGTATTTTGAATCGTTGAAGTGAAAACCGCCCAGTTTGCCTTCGTTCAGCAACAGGGCAACGATCTGCTCAATGTTGGCATTGGGCAAATGGTGGCCAAGATCAACCAGCGTATAGGCTTTGGGGCCCAGTTTGCTGGCATACAGTAATGATTGTCCCCAGTCGCCTACTGTCATTGAGTAGAAGTTGGGTTCAAACGCTTTGTATTCAACAAACATTTTAAAGTTATCGGGCAGCGCTGCATAAATTTCGTGCAGGCTTTCCAGTGTGCGTTGAAATGCCTTGCGGAAGTTCAGCTGACCGGGAAAGCAGCTTCCATCAGATAACCAAACTGTGATAGAATCTGAGCCCAGTTCTACCCCTTGTTTTATTACTTCAATATTATGATCGATCGCCTGTTTGCGGGTTGCTTTATCAACGTGTTGCAGGGAGCCGAATTTGTAGCTGAGCTTTTGATCGGGCTGATCCTGGAACGTATTGGAGTTTACGGCATCGAAGCGCAAACCATGCTGGGCGGCCAGGGCTTTAATTGCTTTGGCGTCTTTTGGAATATCCCAGGGAATGTGCAGGGAAATAGCGCCGCCACTCTTGTTGAGTGCATGCAACAAACCTACGTCTTCAATCTTTTCTTCAATGGTGCGCGGTTCGCCACCGCCTGAAAAACGGCCAAAACGGGTACCGCCAGTGCCTAATGCCCAGCTGGGGATGGCAATCTGAAAGTTGACCAGTTTTTTAAGAATACCGTCTAAACCGGCAACACCTTCGGCTGCAAATTCAAAGCGGCGTTTATGTTCTTTAAGGAGACTATTATTGTGCTCGTCTATTTTATACTTATCGATCTGCATACGCAATCGTTGTTTATGGTAAATAAAATACTTCTTTCAGGGGAACGCTTACCGGTGAGTTATCCGGGTTGCTCTCCATAATATCTTTCATGTACGCCCACCATTTTTGCATAACGGGGTGGGCGGGTAAGTTGTCCAATGCAGCGGGGTCTGTTACGTTTAAAACGCCAAACAGGCTGTTGGTGGTTTCATCCAGAAAGATCGAATATTCGCTAATACCGGTTGCCTGCAACAACTCCTTTAGTTCGGGCCATAAAGCATCGTGACGTTTTTTGTACTCGGCTTCCTGTCCCTTGAATAAATTCATTTTGATGGCAACTCTGGGCATAGCAATGTTATATTTTACAATCGTTATTGGAATGAAACAAGACCTGTCAGGTGCACGTGAGCTTCCTGATCGCTCAAGACACTAAGGTACACCTTACAGGTCTTTAAAAATTATCTTACGAAGGCAGTAGCAACGCCACCGTCTACATTTATCACATTACCGGTTGATTTGTTTAACAAACCACCTGTAACTGCGAAGCAGGCATTGGCGATGTCTTCGGGTAATATTATTTCGTTGAGCAAAGTGCGTTTGGCGTAGTAGCCAGGTAATTCCTGTACTGTAATGCCATAAGCTTTGGCGCGGCCTTCAGCCCATGCACCTTCCCAAATTTTACTGTCGCTGATAACCGCATCGGGGTTCACCACGTTCACCCGGATGTGATCTTTCCCTAATTCAGCGGCGTTCAAACGGCTCAGGTGTAACTGGGCTGCTTTGGCAGAACCGTAACCAGCATTGTTGGGGCCGCTCATGAGGGCGTTCTTGCTCACGATGTTGATCACATCGCCGCCAATGGCCTGTTTGCGCATTACCTCAACACCAGCCTGGGTTACAAAGAACTGTCCTTTTACCAGTACATCATACAGGATGTCCCAGTCCTTCTCGGTATGCTCTTCAATGGGTTTTGAAATTGACAAACCGGCGCAGTTCACTACAATGTCCAAACCACCGAAAGCGAGGGCAGCTGCATCGCAGGCGCCTTTGATATCGCTGGCTTTGGTTACATCCAGTACAACGGCAGCGAACACATCTTTACCGTATGATTTACCGAAATCTTCTTTTGCTCCTTCGAGGCGGGTAGCATCGTTATCGTTGATGATAACGCAAGCGCCTTCGTCGGCAAATTTTTTGGCTATAGCTTTCCCTATTCCACCAGCACTTCCGGTTACCAGTGCAATGCGGCCCGATAAAGCTTTTGGCTTGGGCATGCGTTGCAATTTGGCTTCTTCCAGTAACCAGTACTCGATGTTAAAAGCTTCCTGACGGGGTAACGAAGTATATGATGAAATGGCTTCTGCACCACGCATTACGTTAATGGCGTTGATGTAGAACTCCGCTGCCACACGGGCAGTTTGTTTGTCTTTTGAGAAGGTGAACATACCTACACCGGGGAACAGAATAACCACCGGGTTGGGGTCGCGCATG
>NZ_JBJMLX010000053.1:0-13717 GCF_045805085.1 Niastella sp. | reverse complement strand
TAGAAACTCATTAGCCGGTAGATTACCAGCTCAACTGAATATAACCCAAAATGCTTCTACCCACGGGCTTTCGACTCAACTGGCATTTGATGCCGGTTCTTCCAGCATTTCATTATTCAAGAATGCTTCACCCAGCTTCAGCACTTTACAGGCTTTGCAACCGGGCGACTCCATTGGAAGTATAATTTTTTCAGGCGTGACCGGTGATTACAACACCATTGCAAATGCCATGAGCATACATGGACGGGTTGAAAAAACAGCACCTGCTTTTTTAAGTAGTGGCGTTGTTTTCAATACTACCGATACCAGTGGAATATTTGCCCAGCGTATGTGGTTAAATGGTCAGGGTAATTTATTACTTGGCAATGAAACCACCAACCCCTACAGGCTTAATGTAGCGGATGGAGATGTACGAATAAATAGTCTTTCAGGCGGCGGCGATGTTCTTGTTGGAAGCGATAACAATGGTGTGTTGACCAAGCTTCAGTTAGGTGAAAATTTATACATGGTAGATGGAAGGCTGAATGTTGTATATCCCTCCACTCGTCAAACTTACTGGCAGTACATGGCAGTACTATCTCAGGAAGGTACTACTGCACCAGGGGGATTTGCGTTTATAAACAACATGGGCAATATTCAATGGACACGTGTGGCCACCGGTGTTTATACGGCTACGCTTGTCGGTGCTTTTGCCAGCGGCTTTACGTTTTTCAGAAGTGAGGCGTCTGATGAAAATGGCCATGCAGCTTTCGTTAAGATGTACAGAAACGGTAACGGCACGGTAACCATGGTGGTTAAAGATGAGTCGCGGAATAATACTGACAACTGGAAAGGCATTTCAGTGGAGATAAAAGAATATGCTCAGGATTAAATTTAGTCACTGCACTTCATACAAGGTGGTTTTTGGTTTAACCCTTCTTTGAAAAGAAGGGTTTTTTATTTTCGTTTAGAATCGCCATTACGGGAAATTTATACGTTTCGTTTTTCTTTTTTAAACGTATCGATTTACCCTTCTTACCATATACTACGTAGCGGGCTATACGATAACTTTTTAATAACAATCCCTTCAGCGGATTCAATACGGATATTATTGAACGGACTGGTTGGGAAAAAGGTCTCTGTCATACCGGTTAAACCACCATCCGCAAACAGTTCTACAGAACTAACATCTATTATCAGCGAACAATTCAGATCGCTTGCCCCGCTTATCCGGGGCGCCACATGCCTGCCGGCAAAATCTTTCTGAAAACTTATATTTCCCGATTTAGTGCGATCGATGAAATATTCCCTCTTTTGGTTGTCATATCCTATCACTACCTGTTCTCCGGCATTGTTGGAAAGAATAACTGAAAGATCTTTCGAGGGAACAAGATCAAGATCAAGACGCACAGGCAATGCTATTTTTCCGGTTGAAGCCCCTACATCGAAGGAGTTTTTAACCTTTATATTTTGCAACACAACCGGTTTCGATTGAAGCGTATTCAATTCGGCAACTGGTTGCTGCGTTATAAAGATCTCCTTACCAACATGCTTTAGTTTCAACTCACGAGGGATGGTCATTGCATTTCTCCATGTTTTTGTAGGAACCACATTCGCATATAACCAGTTACTCATCCAGCCTAAAAATATTTTCCTGTTGCCTGTATTGCTCCAGGTAATACCGGCATATTCATCAGGTCCATAATCGAGCCACCTGGTATCCCTGTACAAAGGTGTAAACTTATTGCCGTCGAAGTCGCCTATAAAATATTGTGTAGCCGACCCGCCGTTAGGGCCACCCGGATTTAAATTGACGATCAGCACCCAGATCTTTTTCCCATTATCATCCAATGCGAATAGATCGGGGCATTCCCAAACACCGCCATGAGCACCCAATTCTGAACCAAACTCACTTTCCTTTGTCCAGTTTTTTAGATCAGGGGAAGAATAAAACGTTATCCGGTCTTTGGTGGCAAGCGTCATTATCCATTTATGCTGCTGTTCATACCACATTACTTTGGGATCACGAAAGTCGGTAATACCGGGATTTTTCAAAACCGGGTTGCCTGCATACTTCTTCCAAGTTTTACCATTGTCAAGGCTGTAAGCAATACTTTGATTCTGAAAGTTGTTCCTGCCTTCTTTTTCACCATGAGGATCATGATGAGTAAAGATGGCCACTAAAGGCGGCTGCCCGTTTTTACCCAAACCCGAAGTATTGTTTTTATCTACCACTGCACTACCTGAAAATATATAACCCAGGCTATCTGGATAGAGTGCAATGGGCTGTTGCTGCCAGTGAACCAGGTCTTTGCTGGTAGCATGGCCCCAATGCATGGGCCCCCACACGGTACTATCGGGGTAATATTGAAAGAACAGGTGCCAGGTACCGTTATAATATACCATACCGTTAGGGTCGTTGGTCCATTTTTCTTTTGGTGAAAAATGGATCTGCGGGCGGTACATCTCCTTATACAACTGCTGGGCATAGGATGATCTTACCAATAAAGCCGATATAAAGGTGGCTGTTGTAAATAACCATATCTTTTTATTCATGCAGCAAGCTTTTAATTAAACAATCAATACCCGGGGTTTTGCTTATATAATCCTTTGGTGAAGGTAATTTCTGACTGCGGAATGGGCAAATATTCATCCCTGCCGGCAGTAAAAACAGCGGTTGCCAGAAAGGTTCTCCTGTTTTTTTCAATGGAGATATAATCATTCAGCACCTGTGCAGCAATTCCCCATCTCACCAGGTCAAAAAACCGCTGCCCTTCTGTAGCAAATTCCAGGCGTCTTTCCCACTGCAGCGCTTTACGGGCATAATCCTGGGTCCAACCTACCGCAGTATATGGTTGCACATTGTAGCTGGAAGCAAAACTGCCATCCAACTTTTTCAGTTTTCCTGTACTGGCTGCGGCCCTGGTCCTGATCTGATTGATAAGGGGCAGTGCTTTATCGGGTTGTCCCAACTCAATATAGGCTTCTGCCTGGATCAATAAAATTTCATCGTAACGGATAATGTCATAATTTTTTGCAACACCCATAAAAGGGCCGTTTTTGAAGTATGAAGAACTCGTGGCCAGTTGCTGATTGCGCATAGTATGAAAATTACCATACACACCGGGATCGCGTACCCAGCTGCTACTGAACAATTTTGTATTGTCATACTTGTAAACATGCCCCTCTATACCTACAGTATGATCAAGACGCACATCCACTGTTGTAGTACTTAAATTTGCGATGCTGCTATTAAATGTAGAAAAATTAGGCAGGCCGTTGGCATTCGTTGTATAAGCATTTACCAGGTTCTGGCTGGCAGCATGAAAACCACAGCATCCATATTGCGGGGCGCCATGCGGATAATTCAACCCATCCTCGTAATTTAATCTGCCTGCCGTAGTTCCATCGTTGATCGTAAACTGAATGGCAAATATCGATTCCGGGCCGTTTTCTGTTTCAGGCAAAAAGTTATCAGAAATATCGGCGCTTAATGCATATTTACCCGAGGCTATAACCGACTGGCATAGGGCAACCACTTCCTGTAATCTTGTTTTGTTGATATTAATCACCTGGTGGGTGGCATTCTGTTCATACGCCTGGAAGAGCCGTAATTTTGCCAGGTAGGCCTGGGCTGCATATTTATTGGGCCGTCCTAACTGGGTTTGGGTTTCAGGCAAATTGTCAATAGCAAACTGAAAATCGTCGGCTATTTTATTCCAGGATGCTTCCCACGACAGATCGTTAGACACTTTTAAAATGTCGTCTGGCGTAGCCGTTTCATCAAACAGAGGAATGTTTTTATACAAAAGTTTCATGGTAAAAAAGCTATGCGCCCTTAAAAATTTCAGTTCCGCCAGCCTTGATTTTTTTGCCGGGAATGCAGATTCATCCAAATTATTTACAGCACGAAGGGCCACATTAGCCCGCGAAATGGATTTGAATAAATTTTGCCAGGTGCGCGGAACAAAGATCCCCATGGAGGGTGTTACCAGGTTATAATGTTCCAGGGCATCTACTTCCCCAACGTCGGCAGTGCCACCACCGCCTTTATACGCATCATCTGACCGAACGCTTCCATAAGCCCACATACTATATATAGGACCAATCATGTCGCCATTACCTATGCCGGCGTAGGCAGCCGTAACTAATCCTTCAACTGCAGTAGGCGATGTAAGATCTGTCGATGACAGTACGCCCGTTGGCGTATATTCAAGTTGCTTTTTACAGGAACCGAAAAACAAAATGGCTGAAGCTATAAAAGCCGGTATATATTTCTTGTTCATTTTGATACTGCTTTTGGAGTTAATTAAAATGCGGCGTTAACACCGAAGGTGAAAGTTTTGGGTATGGGTATCAGGTTAATGTTTGTTCTTTCCGGATCGGGTCCCTGGAAATTTTTGTTTTTAAACAGGAACAGGTTTTCAGCCATCCCATACAGACGTAATGATGTAAAGAACTTTTTAATAGTTACATTATACCCAAGCTGAATATTCCGCATTTTAAAATAAGAGGTGCTAACTATAAAGTAATCAGAAGTGCGGCTTTCGTTATTGTCATCTTTAAGTGTTAAGGCCGGGATGCTGGTATTTGTATGCTGTGGGGTCCAACCGTTAAATACACCGGGGCCAACATTTTCCCGGCTTTTCATCAGGTTGTTGAAGAGCGTGTACACATCATTTCCTTTTCTGCCCGTTACACCAGAACCGAATATAGACAGATCGAATTTTTTGTAGGTTAGGTCAACCCTTATGCCATATTCCAGATCAGGAAGCGTAGTGCCTATCCAGGTTCTGTCGAGATCATTAATTTCGCCATCATTGTTAATGTCTACATAACGGATCCTTCCGGGACCGGCGCCTATTTGTTTGGGCGCTTTATTTACTTCATCCTGTGATTGAAAAAGCCCGTTTGTTTTATAACCAAAAAGATCAAATTGCGAGTGACCGATAATGGTATTTACCAGGTTGCCCGGATATGCGGGGCGTACACTTTCGGGTAACTCTGTTATTTTGTCTCTGAAATGGGCAAAGTTTGCTTTTACATCATAACCGAAATCTCCTTTTCTTTGTCCCTGGTAGCCAACCACGAGTTCCCAGCCCTTATTTGTTTTAGAAGCTCCGTTTACCGCTTTCGTTTGTCCTTCACCCAAAGCCGATGCTACGGGTGGAGTAATTAAGATCCCCGTCGTTTTACGCGAAAAGAAATCGAACGAGCCATAAATCCTGTTTTTAAACAGGGCAAAGTCAATTCCTGTATTGATCTCATCAGTGGTTTCCCATTTCAGATCCTGGTTTTGTGCCTGTATCTGAACAAAGCCCGAAGGAAGTGTGCCGGTATTGGCACCCGATAAAGAATAGGCGGTGCCTATATTCATATATTGCTCCCAAAATCCTGGCGTTAATTGATTCTGCGTGGTGCCGTATCTGGCATCGAAGAGCCCAAAACGAGCCAGGTCGCCAATTTGCTGATTACCTACCCGGCCAATACCAGCTCTTAATTTTAATTGAGAGAACAATGTCTGTTTGTTCATGAAGGCTTCTTTATCTATTCGCCAGCCTACAGATGCAGCAGGGAATACACCATACCGGTTATTGGCGCCAAAACGGGAAGAACCATCACGGCGCACAGTAACTGCTGCCAGATATTTGTCAGCATAATTATAGTCAATGCGGCCGAATAAAGAATATAAGCGATTGCCGGTTGAACCACCGGAAACATAGGTATTGCCGGTTCCGGAATTTAATGTGAAGTAATCCTGTGTCTGGATAGCATAGCCTTCTTTTTTGGTGTTCTGGTAATCAAGATTCGTTTTGATGTATTCGGTACCTGCCAGGACCTTTATATTGTTTTGCTCGTTTATATTCCAGGTGTATCGCAGGGTATTTGAAAAGGTATAACTCAAATACTTATTCTGGTTTAAGGTAAGACTATTGGTAGTTCTGTTAAAGGCCCCTTCTGTAAACGTAGGTAAAATTGTTTTGGCCAGGAAAGTTGCATAATCAGCACCCAGTGTTGACCTGAAAAATAAGTTTTTGACAGGTTCAATTTCAGCGAATACATTGCCAAATGTTGAAAGCCGGTTGGCATTATCCCATCTTGACAGATATTGCATATGCAACGGGTTATTTCTGTCTGAGTAACCGCCGCCCGATGCGCCTGCAAATGTTACCCCGTCTGTTTGATACACCGGAATAGTGGGCGCCAAAGTAACTGCCAGGTAAGGCGTGGAGGCTCCGCCGATATCGTTCGTAGCTAACAACTCATTTGAATTAGCCACCCGCAGATTTACCCCAAATGAAGCTTTCCCATCCCATGTCTTTGTTATACCGTTTATACTGCCGCTCATTCGCTCGTACCCGGTATATCTTAACATCCCTGTATTTTTTAAGTAGCCCAGGTTAATGGCAAGGGATGAATTTTTGTTACCAACCGAAGCAGTCAGGCTGTTATTCGTTACAAGGCCAGTTTTATACATTACATCCTGCCAGTTGGTATTTCCTGCCGGTGTATTGGGATCGCCACCAACAAACGGATTAACTTTTACTGAGTTTAAAACCGGGTTATTGTAATCATTGTTCCAGTCAAAAGTATATATCTCCCCATAGGCCGCAGCAGGATCCTGTTTATCATTTACAGAAGCCTGCCATAACGCCTTGCCCCGGTCTAACGAATTCAGCATGTTGAATCGCTCCCCTTTTTCTGACTGGCTTGAAATGCTGCTGTTAAACTGGAAATTTACTTTGCCGCTCGTATTGCCACCATTTTTTGTAGTAACAATGATAACGCCATTGGAAGCCCTGGCCCCATATACGGATGCAGACGAAGCATCTTTCAACACCTGTACGGAAGCAATCACTGCCGGATCGAGGTTTTGGAACACTTCAGGCCTGGTAGTTGGTATCCCATCAATAATATACAACGGATCATTTACCCCCAGGGTATTGGATCCTCTTATAAGTATGGTGCCATTGGAGCCATTAGGAGAACCACCGTTCTTTTCTATATACAAGCCTGCTACTCTTCCCTGCAGTGCCTGCATGGTATTGCCGGAACTGCTGTTTTTTACGGGTGTTAGGTCTACTACAGCAACAGCCCCCGTCAGATCTTTTTTGCGCTGGCTCTGATAACCTATTACTATAAACTGTTCCAGTTCCTTTTCCCCTTCTTCCAGTTCGATAGACAGGTTTTGAATTCCACCAACTTTAATGGTTGTCGGTTTCATGCCTACAAAAGTTACCGTAATAAGGTCGCCTGCCGAGGCTTCTATAGTAAACTTTCCGGCGGCATCTGTTACCACCACTTTATTATTGGCAGTAATAGTGGCCCCTGAAAGTGGGGTGTGACTGGTTTTATTCAAAACCACACCGGAAATTGTTTTTTTCTGGGCAAATACTATTACCGAAAACAGCAATCCGGTAATAATCATCAGCAATCGTTTCATTTTGGTTAATTTTGGTTTGAAAGATTTTTAGCAATCATGCCTGAGCGTTGGAAAAGTTTCTACCTGTTTTGATCTCCTGGATATCATATTCAGGACAGGCGCCCGTGTAAGAAGCGATCAGCGCTCCCATGGCGCAGGCAAAGTCGAGTATTTTTTCGGGCGGGGCCTTGTCGATCAACCGGGAAAGAAAGGCAGCCAGGAATGCATCGCCGCTCCCCACCGTATCGGCCACCTGCACTTTGTAACCAGCATGCTCATAAAAATTACCATCCATACATAACAGGGCGCCCTTATCGCCCAGCGTTACCACTATGGTATTTATTGAAAAGCGGTCCTGTATCAGTTGAATTTTATCTGTAACAGTCTGTAAAGACGAATACCAGCCCGCGATCAGTTCCAGTTCGGCCAGGTTCAGCTTCAGGATATCTGTTTTATGTAGTAATTGTTCAACAGTTTTGGGACTGAAATGCGGGGGCCTTATATTAATATCCAATACTTTGTTCTTCGCAGTTTCCAGCAGTTTAAACAGGGTATTTGCTGAGGTATGATTGCGACAGGCCAAACTGCCAAAAACAAGGTAATCTGTTTCCTGCATCAGGTCAGCATATGTATCGTTCCATAATATAAAATCCCATGCAGATGGATATACAATGTCATAGATCATTTCATGGGGTCCCTTTGGGTGCGCATACACCATACCTGTAGGATGAAAATTGTCGATTTGGCAATACTCCCTGCCAATGCCCCATTGCGACAATAAGTTCACCAGCGCTGTTCCATGGGAATCATTTCCGATGGCTGTAATCAGTGAAACGGGCTGGTTTAGTTTATGTAAGTGATAGGCCACATTCATAGGCGCACCTCCCGGCAACTCGCCCGAAGGCAATACATCCCAAAGGATCTCGCCGTAGCATACCAGCTTATTAGCTGTAATTTGTTTATTCATAAGTGCAATCGTTTTTGAGAGTTGAGTTAATGTAATATCATCGTACGTTCTATCTGTTCCAATGATTTGCCCTTGGTTTCGGGCATCACCTTCCATACAAAAAACAGCTGCAATACCATCATTATACAGAAGAATAAAAAAGTATTACCGCCTCCCAGCTTTTCAGCCAGCATAGGAAATGAAAAGGCAACCAGGGCAGCCATTACCCAATGGGTGCAGCTTCCAAGCGTTTGACCTTTTGCCCTCACCTGGTTGGGAAATATTTCTGAGATGAACACCCAGATCACAGCACCCTGGCTGAAGGCGAAGAAGGCGATATAAACCAGCAGGTAGATCGTAACTGCCCAGCCACTGAAGTGTTGCGAATAAAAAGCCTGCGCTACCAGCCCAAGCGTTGAGATCAATCCTACAGAACCGATAAGCATCAAAGTTTTGCGGCCTATCCTGTCTATAAAGTTGATGGCAATCAGGGTGAAAATAAAATTCACGGCGCCAATACCTACTGTCGAAAGCAGGGAAGAGTTTCGTCCCAAACCTGTCATTTCGAAAATACGGGGCGCATAATATATAATAGCATTGATCCCCGAAACCTGGTTAAAAACAGCAAATGATACGGCCAAAAAAACAGGGAACCTGTAACGGCGCGAAAGCAACTGACTGGTATTACTGGTGGCAGGATGCCGGTTTTTGTTGTTTTTTATTTCCTCTATCTCTGCCAGGTAAGTGTCTGGAAGTACTACTTTTAAAATGGCGATGGCTTCCTCTGTCTTTCCCTTTTTTAAGAGCAGCCACCTGGGACTTTCCGGTACCACCTGCAGCAATATAAAAAACAACAACGATGGAAAAGCCTGTACACCCAGCATCCATCGCCAGGCGGTGTCCCCTTCCTGGCCTATCAGGTAATTGGAAAAATAGGAAAGCAAAATGCCAAATACGACGTTGAACTGGAACAGGGCAACCAGGCGCCCTCTTTTTTGGGCAGGAGCTATTTCGGAAATATACACCGGCGCCGTTACAGAAGAAGCCCCCACGCCTACCCCACCTGCAAACCTGAAGAGCAGAAAAATATACCAGTTGGTTGAAAAAGCAGTTCCAAGAGAAGAGAACAGGTACACGACTGCAATGATCATTAAGGTATTTTTCCTTCCCAGCCTATCGGCAGGAATGCTTCCAATTAAAGAACCAATAATAGTACCGATCAAAGCAATAGAAACAGTAAGTCCATGTTCAATGGGAGTTAAGGACCAATATGCCTGGATAGATTGTTCCGCACCTGAAATAACCGCAGTATCGAAGCCAAATAAGAAGCCACCGAGCGCTACAATAATGCTCCACAAAAGCACCTTTCTTTTGTTCATACAACAAGCAATTTTTTGTAAACATATCGTACAGGGGGGCAGAGAACGTAGCAATCCCGTTTCAAAAGATTATTTAGGGACAAAAAAATATCAAAAGATCGTAACAGGTTAATATTCAATATAAAATACACGCAACAAGTATTGTAAATGATAGCTGTTTATAGAATTTGTAACACCCTTTTTAGAAAATGTTTCATCCATGCGCCCTGTGCCTGGAGCAAAAAATGCAGGCCAGATCATAATCGCCTATATTTATAGCGGAAGGGGTATAAAATTTTTTACCTTGTATTATTACTGATCAGCATTATGATACGATCATTAACGAGCCGCTTGCCTTTAACAGGATGGTGCAGCTATAGTATTGCCCGGTTATTTTTCCCGGCAATGCTTTTGTTTTTGGTGGCCTGTAACAGTCAAAAGAAACAGGATACTTATACCATCGGGTTTTCCCAGTGTGTTGAATCGGATGCCTGGAGAAAAACTATGCTGAAGGAAATGAAACGGGAGCTGGCTTTTCATCCGAACGTACATTTTATTTACAGGCAGGCAGCTGGTAATAGTCAAACGCAGGTACAGCAGGTAAATGAGTTACTGCAACAAAAAATCGACCTTCTTATTATATCTCCCAACGAAGCCGAACCATTAACGCCGGTAGTGGAAGCAGCTTATCGCAAAGGTATCCCGGTAATTGTCGTTGACAGAAAAATAGCTACCCCGTTCTATACCGCTTATGTGGGCGGCGACAATTATGAAATTGGAAAAATGGCCGGCCAGTATGCCGTGCATTTTCTCAATGGCAAGGGAAAGATCATTGAAATCACCGGGTTGCCCAAATCGTCTCCTGCCATAGAACGGCACAATGGGTTTACTGAGGCTATCAAAAAATATCCTTCCATCCAGGTGGTAGAACAGGTAAATGGGGAATGGTTGCATGAAACCGCAAAAAATAAATTTTCTAAAATAGCAGCCCTGTACCCTGATGTAAACCTGCTTTTTGCCCATAATGATATGATGGCCGAGGGCGCTTATGAAGTATATAGAAACAGCAAAGTGACCAAACCAGCCATTATTGGTGTAGATGGTTTGCCGGATGCGGGCATGCAATTCGTTTCCGGAAAAATAATTACGGCTACCATGCTGTATCCAACGGGAGGTGAAGAAGCAATCAGAACAGCCCTGAAAATTCTGAATAAAGAGCCTTTTAGTAAAGAAAATTTTCTTCAAACCACTGTAATCGATTCTACCAATGTACGCATTATGCAGTTGCAGGCCGCCAAAACCGACAGTCAGCAACAGCAGATCGAGCGACAGACAAGCACGTTAAAGGAGCAAAAAAGGATCTATAATAACCAGCGCACTTTTGTATATATCCTGATCTTATCACTTGTTCTATCGCTTATTTTAGGGGGCCTGGCATTTTATTCACTGCGGGAAAACAGGAAAATAAGCAAAAAGCTACAGGTGCAAAACCAGGAGATCCTGGATCACCAGGCGCAAATTGTAGAGATGTCTGAAAAAGCGAAAGCAGCCAATGAAGCAAAAGTCAACTTCTTTACCAATATCTCCCACGAATTCAGAACCCCTTTAACCCTCATCCTGGGCCCGCTGGAAGAACTGCTGGCCAACAGCAAAAACAACTATAGTACCAGCGTAACCCTTGGCTTAATTCAAAAGAATGTTATGCGGCTGTTGCGGCTGGTGAACCAGTTGATGGATTTCAGAAAGATAGAGGTGGATAAAATGAAACTAAAAGCTTCTGAAAATGATCTGATCGCCTTTGTTTCCGATATCATTCAATCGTATAAAAACGTTGCCCACAAAAGAAACATTGACCTTCGGTTGATTACTAAAGAAAGGCGTCTGGATGTATGGATGGACGTAACCAAACTGGATAAAGTGATCTTTAACCTATTGTCGAATGCATTTAAATTCACCAAAGACAATGGTTATATCCATATCTATATCACCAAAAGTGAAACCGGAGATTATGTGGTTATAAAAATTGAAGACAATGGTGTGGGCATGTCGAAAGATGCCATTGACCATGCTTTTGAGGTATTTTACCAGGGCGAATATGAAAACTACAAAGGATCGGGCCTGGGATTGGCTTTATCGAAAGAATTGATCGGCTTACATAAAGGCACTATTACTGTAACGAGCGAAAAATGGAAAGGGACCACATTCGAGGTGTATCTTCCGCTGGGGAATGCACACCTGGCAAAAGACGAGATGGTGGAATCTGCGCAGGAAACAAATCAGGTGGTTTTATACGAACAGGAGAAGATATTTACTTCCGACCTTATGACGGAACAAATTGAAAAGGATGAAACAGCCACTGTACAAACAGAAAGAGAATATACTGTACTGATCATAGAAGACAATGCAGATCTGAGACAATTTCTGGTAAAGAAATTAAATACGCAATACGAAACACTGGAAGCAGATAACGGACAGCTGGCCCTGCAACAGGCATTTGATAATATTCCGGATCTGATAATCTGCGACGTGGTAATTCCGGGTAAAGATGGCATGGCCCTAACCCGTATTTTTAAAAATGACTTCCGCACTTCCCATATTCCCATTATTTTATTGACTGCAAAAACAGCGATGGAACAGCAAATTGAAGGCATGAAAAACTGGGCAGATGCCTATATTACAAAGCCTTTCAACGTATCGTTCCTTGAACAAACAATAAAAAGCCTGCTTGGGAACCGCGCCCGGCTTAAAGAACATTTTACAGCTGAACTGCCTACCGGTTTAAATACACAAACAATAAGTAAAACCGACAGAAAGTTTGTCAGTGAATTTTCTGCATTGGTAGAAAGCAATCTTTCCAATGAAGATTTTAATGTTGAAAGTATTTGTAAGAGTATGGGCATTTCGAGGGTTCAATTGTATAGAAAAGTAAAAGGGTTAATGGAGATCAATGTGAATGATTTTATTTTGAATACCAGGCTGAAGAAGGCAAAGTATCTTTTAAAGCATGAAGATATTTCAATTGGGGAAGTAGCGTCCAAAACCGGGTTTTCTTCATCGGCGTATTTCTCAAGCGTTTTTAAATCAAAAGAAGGAGTTACCCCAAAAGAATTCAGGGAAAAATAAAATTTGAGGGAAGGCTTTTGAATTTTAGTAACTATTTGGCATGCCACTAAAAGCCTTAAAACAAAATAGTGATTTGATACAAGTTTATTAGGTCTGTTATTTTCAATTTTGTGCTATCAATTTAAACAATTAAAAAATAGCACAATGAAAGCAATAGTTTATCAAAAGTTTGGAAATACAGATGTTTTGCAAACTGTAGAACAACCAAAACCTTCCATTAAATCAAATCAGGTTTTGGTTAAAGTAAAAGCCGTTTCTATCAATCCAATGGATTGGAAAATCAGAAAGGGCGAAATGAAATTAATGTCCGGTTCAAAATTTCCAAAGAACACAGGTGTTGATTTTGCCGGTATTATTGAAGATACCGGATCCGATGTAACTGACTTCAAAAAGGGTGATGAAGTTTTTGGAGTAGTAAAAAACATGATGAAAGAAGGTGCATTAGCCGATTATGTTTCAGTGCCTTCATCTTTAATCTGGAAAAAACCTGTACACATCAGCTTCGCTCAGGCTTCATCTATCCCGGTAGTAGGTTCGGCTGCGGTTACGGCTTTGCAAAAAATGGGCAACATCAATGCAAAAACTCAAATTTTGGTAAATGGTGCAACAGGTGGTTTCGGAATGTTCTTACTGCAATTACTCAAACAGCAGGGTGCAAATGTTACAGCAGTTACAAGTACAAAAGCCGTGGAGTATGCAAAAAAATGGGGAGCAGGTTCCGTTATAGATTACACCAAAGAAAATGTACTTGCTCAAAATATCGCCTACGATATTGTTATTGATCTATCAGGTAAAATGGGGTATGCAAATGCTAAAAAAATAATGAAGGCAAGAGCATTGTTTTTAAACCCGGTTCCCAAACCTGTTGAAATCCCTACATCGCTATTC
>NZ_JBJMLX010000052.1:0-16998 GCF_045805085.1 Niastella sp. | reverse complement strand
GGCGCCCATATGTGCCGGCACTACGCTGCTGCCTTTGCCCACCACATCAAATGAGAGCATCACGGGTACATGGTCACCGGCATTGAATAATAATGCCACTACTACTTATACGTTTACGCCAACAGCTGGTCAGTGCGCAACCACCACAACCTTAACGATCACCGTTAATCCCAATGTAACGCCAACGTTCGCGGCCGTGGCGCCAATATGTGCCGGTACTACGCTGCTCCCTTTGCCCACCACATCCAATAATGGTATCACGGGTACGTGGTCACCGGCATTGAATAATAATGCCACTACTACCTATACATTTACCCCAACAGCCGGACAGTGCGCGACCACCACAACATTAACGATTACAGTAAACCAAAAAACAACGCCAACGTTCGCGGCCGTGGCGCCCATATGTGCCGGCACTACGCTGCTCCCTTTGCCCACCACATCAAATGAGAGTATCACGGGTACATGGTCACCGGCATTGAATAATAATGCCACTACTACTTATACATTTACGCCAACAGCCGGTCAGTGCGCAACCACCACAACATTAACGATTACAGTAAACCAAAAAACAACGCCAACGTTCGCGGCCGTGGCGCCCATATGTGCCGGCACTACGCTGCTGCCTTTGCCCACCACATCAAATGAGAGCATCACGGGTACATGGTCACCGGCATTGAATAATAATGCCACTACTACTTATACATTTACGCCAACAGCCGGTCAGTGCGCGACCACCACAACATTAATGATCACCGTTAATCCAAATGTAACGCCAACGTTCACCCCTGTATCGCCCATCTGTTCCGGCGCTATGCTGGCCGCTTTACCCACCACATCCAATAATAGTATTACGGGTACCTGGTCACCGGCCTTGAATAATACAGCCACTACTACCTATACGTTTACGCCATCAGCGGGTCAGTGTGCCACCACCACCACAATGACCATAACGGTTAATCCCAATATAACACCCACGTTTGCGGCTGTGGCGCCTATCTGTTCCGGTGCTACCCTGGCCGCCTTGCCCACCACATCCGACAATGGCATCACCGGCACGTGGGCTCCGGCATTGGATAACACCACTACTACCACCTATACATTTACGCCAGACGCCGGTCAGTGCGCCACCACAGCAACATTAACTATAACAGTAAACCAGAAAATAAAACCTGCATTCCCTGCTGTGGCATCAATATGTACAGGAGCGGCGCTGCAGGCATTGCCATTATCATCGACCAATACTATACCTGTTACCGGCACCTGGTCTCCGGCATTGAATAATACAGTAACAACAACATATACATTTACTCCCGATGCGGGTCAGTGTGCCACTACATCCACTTTAACCATTCAGGTTAATCCTATGGCAGCCTTTATGAATATAATAAGGGATACCACCGTTTATGACGGTGCTCTTGTGGCGGCCTATAAATTTTCAGTGAACGATCCGGCAGGCGGCATAAAATGGAATAATTCAAACCCGTCAATTGGCCTGGCTGCTTCGGGCACCGGCGCAATCCCTTCTTTTCGGGCCACCAATATGGCCGATTCGGCGCTTAACGCAATCATTACTACGGTCCCTTTCACTAATGGTTGTGCTGGGGCAACCCAATCATTTAAGATAAAGGTGCTTCCTTTATCAAAAGAGGTTTTTGTACCCAACGTATTTTCTCCGGATGGCGATGGAAGGAATGATCAGCTTTTTATTTATGGAAATTATATCGCTTCTGTTGAGATGCAAATTTTCAATCAATGGGGGCAACACCTTACAACGCTTAGCAGTACGAATCAGGGATGGGATGGTAAATACAAGGGGAACGCTCAGCCTGTGGGCGTTTATTTGTATGTGCTGAGAGCTGTACTGAAAGATGGGAGGAATGTTAGAATGAAAGGTTCTATTACACTTATTCGATAAAAAACAATATCCGTAATATGAAGAACAAACACATCAATCGATACGGTCGGTTGGCGGCCTGTTTGTTAATGATAACTGCTATAAAAGCAGTTGCCCAAACAGATCCGCACTTTACGCAGAATTATACATATCCCCTGTATATCAATCCTGCGCTTGCAGGCAGCGCTGACGGCGATTACAGGGCATCTGCTATTTTTCGTAGCCAGTGGGGCAGCCTTAGTAGTCCATACCGCACTATGGGCGTTTCATTCGATACACGTACCAATAAAAATGCAGGGCTGGGTATAAACCTTTTAAATCAGTCTGCCGGTGATGGCGGGTTTAATTACCTTACTTTATCCGGTTCTTATGCTTATACCGGGGTTAAATTCGGAAAAGATTTTAACCAGCGTATTGTTATGGCCCTCCAGGGCGGTATTATAAGTCGCCGGGTCAATCCCGCAAAATTCAAATGGGGCGAACAATGGAACCCTATCACCGGCTACCAGGAAAGTAACCCCACCACGCAAACATTTTCTAAAACGTCTTCTCTTGTTCCCGATATAGGGGCCGGTGTGCTGTATTTTGATGCTTCTCCTGAAAAGGCATACAATTTATTCGGTGGTTTTTCAGCCTATCATTTAAACAGACCTAAAGACCCAATCGTCACCGATCACAATACAGACCTCAACAGGATCCCTGTCCGTTATTCCATACATGGCGGGGTTAGCTTTAATATTTCATCGAATGCCAGGGTAATTCCACATGTGCTGTATATGCGCGAGGGTACTGCATATGAAGCAATGATGGGTTTTTATGGGCAAATAAATATAGATCCGGAGACCGATTTTATGCTGGGCGGATATTACCGTGTTCATGATGCAATTGCCCCTTATGCAGGTATTGATTATAAGAATTTTGTTATTGGGTTGAGCTACGACGCGAATGCTTCGGGGCTAAGACCTTTAACGAAAAACGTAAACAGTTTTGAGCTCACCCTTTCTTATATAAAACGGTCGGGCAACAAGAGTATTGTTGATTTTGTTCGTTGCGCAAGACTTTAAAATATGGGTTGAACCGTTTTGGAAATTAAACATTTGAGCATTTAATCTATGAACACATTTTTACAAATTAAGATCAGGCCTTTATCCGGAAAATTTATTGGGTTACTGGTTGCCGGCATCTGCTGGCTGCCGGTACAAAGTCAACAGGTTGTGCATAAAAGTCCGCTACAATTAGCCGATCAGTATTTTGAAGCCGGTGAATATTATACGGCTGCCTATTTGTATGAGCAGCATCTGAAAACGTCAGGAAGAAATATAAACACCCCTGCATTTACAACCTATGCTAAAAAAGGCACAGCTGCGGAAGGCATTCAAAACAGGTCCCGGGCCAGTATTCTTTATAAACAGGCAGAAAGCTACCGGCTTGCCCATTATTGGATAAATGCCGACTCGGCATACAAAAAGTGCACTGATAATAATGATGCCTTCTACTGGAGTGCCGTATGTGAACGCAGCCTGGAAAATTATGATGCGGCGGAAGAAAGTATACGTAAATACTTAAGCACTGCCGGAACAAACGGCCAGTTTAAAGATGCGGCTGAAAAAGAATTGGAAACGTTGCAATTCATCCGCAGACAATTAGCCGCTACAAACCCTGCCCAGGTGAACAGCTCGAAGATCAAGACCCCCGGCAGCTTTGAAAAAGGCGCTTTTGCAGTAAGGGCAGTTGGCGGCAACAAGTACCTGGTAAGCAGTACGAAAACCGATACTGCCAAAGTGAAAGGGGCCAATCCGCATGCAAGCCGGATGTTTTATGGTACTTTAAAAAACGATAGTCTGGATCAGCTAACTCCTGTTGTTTTACCGGTTACCGGAATTGCAGATAACCAGGGGGTAGCAAGCTTTACCGCCGACGGCAATCGTATTTATTTTACCCAATGGAAAAAAGAAAAGGGCCGCATAGTTTCTAATATTTATTACATCGTTAACCGTGGCGACAGTGGATGGACCAGGCCGGCCTTATTGCCCGGGGTGAATATCGACGGGTTTAGCAGTAAGCAGCCATTTTGCTCAGTGGATGGAATATATTTATATTATGCATCAGACCGCCCGGGCGGATCAGGCGGATTCGATATCTGGTATGCGCAGATCTATGAAGATGGAAGTGCCGGCAGCTCTGTTAATGCGGGCCCGGGAATAAATACAGCCGGTGATGAGCAGGCGCCCTTTTATCATACCAGCAGCGGTACAATGGTGTTTGCCACAAACGGACGCCTGGGCATGGGCGGGTATGATCTTTTTTCGGTCAGGGGCAGTGATAAGGCATGGGGCGTGCCCCGCAATATGGGTTATCCCATTAATTCATCGAGAGATGATATTTACTTTTTTGCTCCTGAAGATTCAGCACTCTTGGCAAGGGCCATTGTTGGTTCCGACAGGGGCACCGGCTGCTGCCTTGAAAATTATCTCATTAAAAGATCATCCGGAAAAAAACGGTTAACCGGGCTGGTACTTGATCGTAAGGACAATGCCCCCGTTGCCGATGCTACCATTGTTTTAACAGATCCATCTGGCAAAACGTGGGCAACAAAAACGGATGATAAAGGCAACTATTTGTTTGATACCATCCATAACGATTATTCCAATTACCGGATCTCTGTTACCAAACAATATTATAATGATACCGCTGATGTTGTGAAAATTAATGATACCGCTGAAGCGAACCTGCTCACCGATAAGTTAGTAAATACAGATATGTACATTGATAAAAAATTCATTTTAAATGTAGAGAATGTAGTTACTGTATATTTCGATTTTGACAAAAGCAAGCTGAAATCAGAGGCTGAGAACAAGCTCGATTCGGTTTGCCTTGTAATGGCACAGTTTCCTTCCTACACGCTTCAGATCTCAGCCTATACAGATGGCAAGGGCACCGAGGAATACAATAAAAAGCTTTCAGACCGGCGTGCCAGGTCATGCGCCCGGTATTTTATTCACAAAGGTATAAAAGCCAGCCGCATTACTTTTGAATCATTCGGAGCCTGTTGTCCGCTTGAATTGGAATTGATCAATGGTCGTGATAATCCTGACGGCCGCAGCCGTAACAGAAGGGCATTGATCAATATATCGAAGGGATAAAGCGCAGCTTTAGCAAAGAATATCAGTTACCTTGATTAGGACGAGTCGAATCAAGATAAAGTTGTAATTGCAGATAACCAATATTTCAATTTATAAAATAAGCCAGGCCTTGTTTATATAGGGCCTGGCTTAATCTGTATCAAATTGTAAGATAGCAGCTTCTTTCTTACATGATGAGTTCATCATAACAGAAAGAAAAACAATAAGGTTTAAACTTGATTTTTTCATAATGGCTTTTTGTTTGGTAATTTGTAGCTTCCCTATGATTATCGGACAATTGTGCGCTGCCGGTATTTTCCCGAAAATAACAAAGGTTTAAAATATAATTCTTTTTTATCTTCGACCCCTATGATCAAATGCATTAAAATACCGCTGACTGTATTGCTGCTTGTATGTTTCCTTACAGGAGCCGCTCAAACCTTAACTCCTCATAACCGCGTACAAACTTTTGATTATAACTGGAAATTTGCATTGGGCGATCATCCCGATGCCCGGAATAACAATTTTAACGATGCCAGTTGGCGAAACCTTGATCTGCCGCACGATTGGAGCATTGAAGGAAAACCAGACTCACTGAATACAACCGGTAACGATGGCGGTTATTTCCCCGCGGGAACCGGCTGGTACCGAAAAAAATTTATGGCGCCCACTGCGTGGAATGGAAAGCGCATCTCCATCTTTTTCGAAGGCGTATACATGAATTCCGAAGTATTTATAAACGGACGATCATTAGGTATCCATCCATATGGTTATTCCTCTTTTTTGTATGACTTGACAAAGCACCTGATTTTCGGCAAAGAAAATATAATCTCGGTAAGGGTAGATAATTCCCAACAAAAAAATTGCCGGTGGTATAGTGGCTCGGGTATTTACCGGCATGTAAAGCTGTTGGTAACCGCCCCCATTCATATTGACCACTGGGGCGTAGCGATCACCACTGCTGAAATAAACAAGGAAAAAGCAACGGTTGCGATTAGAACAAGTATAAAAAACGAAACAGGTCGCCCGCAAAGCATACTCCTGAACACCCAACTTACAGATCAGTCTTTCAAACCCGCAGGCAATAATTCGCTCACCATTGAATTGCCTGCCAATGGGGTAAAGGAAATAACGCAACAGTTAACGGTAAACAACCCGCGGCTTTGGTCGCCTGAAACGCCTGTTACGTATAAAGCGCAAATACAATTAATCAAAGGCGGGACCGCCATTGATAACATTAGCCAGGATTTCGGTATCCGCTCCATTGCCTTCGATGTACAGAACGGATTCCGGCTGAACGGGAAAAAAATAATCCTCAATGGTGGCTGTATGCACCATGATAATGGTTGCCTGGGCGCAGCGGCCTACGACCGGGCTGAAACAAGAAAAGTGGAATTGTTGAGATCCGCAGGATTTAATGCCGTACGCACTTCGCACAATCCGCCATCAGAAGCGTTTTTAAATGCCTGTGACCGGTTAGGGATGCTGGTAATAGATGAATCGTTCGATGGCTGGCGCGAAAAGAAAACGACCAACGATTATGCTACCTATTTTGATGATTGGTGGCAACGTGACCTGGGGGCAATGGTCTTGCGCGACCGAAACCATCCTTCTATTATTATGTGGAGCATTGGCAACGAAATAATAGAACGAAAAAGCCCCGATGCGGTTAAAACAGCAAATATGCTTGCCGGTTACGTACGGCAACTGGATGCAACCCGTCCGGTAACCTCTGCCATGACCACCTGGGATAAGGATTGGGAGATCTTTGATCCGCTTTTTGCAGCGCATGATATTGGTGGCTATAATTACCAGCTACACCGGGCGCCGGCTGATCACCTGCGCGTGCCTTCCCGTATTATTGTTCAAACAGAATCGTATCCGAAGGATGCTTTCGCTAACTGGAAATTAGTACAGGACAATCCCTATATCATCGGCGATTTTGTTTGGACGGCCATGGACTATTTAGGCGAATCGGCCATTGGCCGCTATTATTATCCCGGTGAACCAGACGGCGAACATTGGGAAAAGAATTTCTATCCCTGGCATGGCGCTTATTGCGGAGATATTGATCTCACTGGCTGGAGAAAACCCATATCGCATTACCGGGAACTGTTGTACAATGATTCAACGAGGCTTTATATGGCTGTGAAAGAGCCTAACCCTGATAATGGACCAATCAAGCTAACAAGTTGGGCTGTTTGGCCTACATGGGAAAGCTGGACCTGGACTGGTCACGAAGGGAAAGATATGCAGGTTGAGGTCTACGCAAAATATCCGTCCGTTCGACTGTATTTGAATGATACCCTTATTGGCGAACAACCAACGGGTATTGAACAGCAATTCAAGGCAGTTTTTACGGTGCCTTATGCGCCTGGTTTGTTAAAAGCAGCAGGCGTTGATAATAACAAGGAAAAGCAATCTGTTCAATTAAAGACCGCCGGAAAAGCAGTCAGGATAAAGCTCACGGCAGACCATGCAACCATTCAGGCTAATGGGCAGGACCTTTCATTCGTTACCGTTGAAATAACTGATGGAAATGGAAATATTCAACCCAATGCAGATAGTAGGCTTTTGTTTAGCATTAAAGGGCCGGGAGTCATTGCCGGAGTTGATAATGCCAATTTAAAAGATACTGATCCTTATGTCAGCAATAAACGCACAGCCTGGAAGGGACGTGCACTGGTCGTAATTAAAAGTACACATCAACCAGGCAACATTGAGCTGAAGGCAAGCTCACCGGGTTTATCGGGTTCAACCGTAATTCTTACTGCCATTAAATGAGAAACTCCTTTGCGTCGTTTCAAATTTATCCTCTTTTCATACTCATTGATTTTTCCAGCTAAACAACCGGCATATGGATGTTGCAATCATTAATAAACGTTAACGCGTGACGTATTGAATGATGCCGGTCGCTGAGCATGCTCAATTGTAAACTTCGCTATTAAATAAATGAAAAAACAAACCCTCTTTTTCTTGCTGTTTTTCTTTTCGTTAAGACCATTTGCACAGGTGTGGCAATGGTCGGTACAGGTAGATAGTGTCATTTCGGGTGAAACAAAAGACCATCCGGTAGCATATTTATGGATCCCCGAAAATTGCAAACAGGTGCGGGGAGTGGTAGTAGGGCAACACAATATGATTGAAGAAGGTATTTTTGAGCACCCCGACTTTAGAAAGGCAATGACTGAAATTGGATTTGCTATTGTTTGGGTGTCGCCAATGCTTAATATGAGTTTTGATTTCAACAAAGATGCCGGTGAGGATTTTAATTATATGATGAAGAAGCTGGCAGATTCTTCCGGCTATAAAGAACTGGCGTTTGCGCCGGTTGTTCCTGTTGGTCATTCAGCAGCTGCCACTTATCCCTGGAATTTTGCAGCATGGAACCCGGAAAGAACGCTGGCTGTTATTTCTATTCATGGTGATGCGCCCCAAACCGGTCTTACTGGTTATGGCGGACCAAATGTTACATGGGGCAACAGAAAGATCGAAGGTGTACCTGGGCTTATGGTAATGGGAGAATATGAATGGTGGGAAGACCGCATGGCGCCTGGATTTAGCTATGTTAGCAACCATCCAAAAACGCCGATCACTTTTTTCTGCGATGCCGGTCACGGACATTTTGATTATTCGAATGCATTGGTAAATTATCTTGCCGGCTATATTAAAAAAGCGGCGGCGTACCGCTTGCCTGCTGTGATGTCACTGAACAAACCAGTTGCTTTAAAATTTATCGACCCTGCCAATGGCTGGTTGATGGACCGGTGGAGAAAAGATAGTTTGCCAAAGGCAATTCCTGCTTCTTATGAAAATTACAAAGGAGACCGTTACTTTTCTTCCTGGTGTTTTGATAAAGAACTGTGTGCGGCAACGGAAAGGTTGTATGCTTCGGCAAGAGGTAAGAAGCAGCAGTATATCGGTTTCAGGGAAAACGGAGCGGTGATGCGCCCGGATAAATCACATGCCGCCTATAATTTGACATTTAACCCGGAAAAGGACGGCGTTACTTTTCATGTCAGTGCTTTTTTTGCCGATACAACCAGGCTGGTTGCTGTAAAGGATCATGCCAAAACCCGGCTGCAAATAAATAAAATTACCGGTCCGGTAAAAAAGATCAATGATTCCACCTTCCAGATCGCTTTTGATCGTGTTGGATTTAACAATCCAAAACGGTCCGGCGATATTTGGCTGATTGCAGAAAACGATGGTGATCCAACATACAAAAGCATGGTGCAGCAGGCAGACCTGCATATTCCTGTATTCAATATGGAAGGAAAGGAACAACAAATTGTTTTTGAAGGAGTGACCAACCAAAAGGAGGGGGCAAGATCCATTCCCTTACAAGCAAGATCAAGTGCCGGGTTGCCTGTTCATTTTTATGTAAAGGAAGGTCCTGCTGAAGTACTAGGTTCTCAATTGTATTTTTCAAAGATCCCACCCCGTGCAAAATTTCCCGTGCGGGTGACTGTTGTAGCCTGGCAATATGGAAGCAATGCAGAACCAAGATTGAAAAGTGCACAGCCGGTGGAACGAACATTTTATATTATCCGCACAACACACAATTAACGAATTATCACTATCCTTCGGATACTTTTACCGGCTTTAATAAAATTGTTGCGGCCCGTTTGAATTAACGGGCCGCTTCAATTTTACCATATTTTGATTCGCTTATCATTGGCGAGATACATCATCTCGCCAGGTTTCACATTAAAAGCAGTATAAAAAGCCGGGGTGTTCATCAGTGGGCCATTCACCCTCCACATGGGTGGCGAATGAGGATCGTTATTTATCCAGTAGTGCATGTATTCGTTTTTCATTTTCACCCTCCAGATCCTGGCCACTGAAAAGAAAAATCGCTGAAGGGGGGTAAACCCGCCGATCCTCGTGGTATCCTGTCCCTGTTTGGTCATTTTAAAAGCGTCAAGAGCCACGGCAACGCCGCCTATATCCGCTGTGTTTTCTCCTACTGTAAGCGCGCCTTTCACATGAATGCTGTCCAGCACGGTGAATTTGTTGTACAGGTCAATGACCTGTTGGGTTTTGGCCTTAAACTTTTCGTAGTCCTGAGGTGTCCACCAGTTTTTTACGTTCCCGTCTTTGTCATACTGGGCTCCCTGGTCATCAAACGTATGCGTCATTTCATGTCCGATAACCATACCGATACCCCCATAGTTAAGCGCGTCATCGGCATTATTGTCAAAATAAGGAGGCTGCAGAATTCCGGCAGGGAACACAATTTCGTTGGCGTAGGGGTTATTATAAGCGGTAACGGTGGAAGGAGTAGTGAACCACTCGGTTTTGTCAACCGGTTTTCCCAGTTTGGCCAGGTTATACTGGAAGTTATTAGCGGCCGCCGATACCACATTTTCAAAATATTTATTCCTTACAACAGTTACATGGCTGTAATCGCGCCACTTGTCGGGGTATCCGATCTTTTTGGTAATGGCAAATAATTTCTCTTTGGCTTTTTGCCTGGTGCTGTCGCCCATCCAGTTCAATTGGTCAATCCGATTGGAAAAAGCCTTCTGCAGGTTATTCACCAGTTCCAGCATCCGCGTTTTAGCCGACTCGGGAAAATAAAGCTTCGTATACAACTGTCCCAGCGCCTGTCCCAGAGAGTTATCTACCGCACTGGCCATGATCTCGCCGCGTGTTTTTTGCACAGCCTGTCCCGTTAAAGCCTTATTATATTCAAAGGATGCATCCACAAAAGGCTTGCTCAGGTAGTCTGTATAATTACTAATATAATTCGCTTTCAGGTATATTTTCCAATCCCCAAGCGGGATCGATTTCAGGAGCGTGTTCACTTTATCATAATAACCTGGTTGGGCCACATCCAGCGAATCCATGGTGGCGCCCAGCGTATTGAAGTAAATTGTCCAACCTATATTGCCTTGTCGCTTATTTAGATCAGCCAGGGCTGTTTTATGATAATTGCCTTTTATATCCCGCGTTTCAATGTTGGTTTTATGTGAAGCCGCCAGTTGTTTTTCGATATTGTAAACAAGCGCTGCGTTTTTTTGCGCCAATACCAGATCGCTCCCTGTCAACGTAAAAAGATCCGCCAGGTATTTTTTATAGGCTTGCTGGATAGAAATAGAGGCAGAGTCAGTCTTGAAATAATAGTCCCTGTCGGGCATGCCGATACCCGCCTGAGAAATATGCCCCATATTCATGCTGCTGTTTTCCTGATCCGGAAAAACCTGAAAAGCAATAAGGGAAACATTTGACAATTTGGTCTCTTCTGCCATGAATGTAATCATATCAGCCATACTGGTGATGGCATTGATCCGATCCAATCCGGTTTTGAGCGGCTCAAATCCGCGTTGGTTGATGGTATTGGTATCCATTCCGGAAGCAAAGAAATCACCGATCTTTTGTTCCAGGTTGCCCGGCGCATTGTTAGTTTTCGATATGCTGTCCAGGATGCCTTGCAATTTGAGGCGTTGCTGGTAGTTCATGAACCGGTAGGCGCCTACGCCCGACTGACTAGCCGGTATTTGTGCTGTATCATACCATTTGGCATTTACATAATTAAAAAAATTATCGCCCGGCTGGTGGGTCGAGTCTATTCCTTTAATAGCTATAAAGGGTTTTTCTGTAGTACTTGTTTGGCAGGCAACAAAGAAAAGCAGGGTGAGGGATAGCAAAAAACAATTTTTCATATCGATCAGGTTGGTTGCGTAACGATGTTGAATAGTTGATAAAGATATCATTAACGGAGGAATAAGCGAATGCCACCGGCAACTTTATTACCTCATGAACTTCATTTCAGGAAATCAATCAGATACACATTAAAATTGATTAGAAAATCAACGCCAGCTAAGTCAGGCTTCAAGGAGGCGTTTCGGTATGGCAAAAAATGGCAGAAGGTGTACATTTGAATATGGATATGTTACTCAATGCCATTCGACATTACATTCCGCTTTCTTCTGATGATGAAGCTGTCGTCAGGTCTTTGTTTCGCGTAGAAAAATTGAAAAAAGGCCAACACCTGCTTCAGGCAGGTAATATTTGCAAAAACATCTTTTTTATTGAGCAGGGATTGGTTCGTTATTATGCCATTATCGATGGCGAGGAAAAAACGAGCTATTTTAATAAGGAAGGTGAATTCGTTTGTGACTATGCCAGCTTTTTGCCTCAAACGCCATCCATAATTAATATTCAGGCATTGGAAGCCTGTACTGTTTATTTCATCAGCCATAGCAATATGCAGCTATTTTATGAGCGGGTGAAATATGGTGAAAGGTTTGGGCGGCTAGGCCTTGAAGATGTATATGTAAATTTAATCAACCAGGTAAACTCACTGTACAACGATCCGCCCGAACGTCGCTATCAGATCTTCCTTACGAAATTCCCTGATACCGGACAGCGCATACCGCAATATTATATCGCCTCTTATATAGGAATAAAACCGCAATCACTAAGTCGCATCAGAAAAAGAATGGCTGAAAAAAATTAATTAACCTGGGTGAACGACCAGCCGTTTTTCATTGCCGAACTTTGTGTTACAAAAATAGCCTAATGTATACACAAATCTTACGACAGTTATTGCTTATTCTGCATCTTTCCGGTCTGACATTGATGGTCGGAACCACGGTTGCCTCTTTTGTCACTTTTCGTGCTTTCAAAAACAGGTTTAACCAAAAAAGTGAAAGCTCAACAGGTCTTTTGCAGCTCTTGTCGAATCTGGCCCCGGTAAAAGGGATAGGTGGAATTTTGCTGATACTTTCCGGTATTGGACTTACGTATATAACCGGTTGGGTATTCCTGCATATGCTATGGCTTCAGGTAAAATTGTGCCTTATTCTGCTGCTGCCGCTTAATGAAATTCTGATAGGGAACAAGCAACAGAAAAAGTTAAAGACCGCTTTTTTTGAAAATAACCCCGATAGCACTGCCGTGATAAAAATAGCAATACCTAAGATCTCCATTTTTTACACGATCCAACTATTGCTGTTTTTCGGGATCTTTGTACTGGCGGTTTTTAAGTTTAATTAATCGGCATATTAATGTTCCAGATGTTAAGCCTTTCCATTAAAATCGGGAGGGCTTATTATTTTCCCCGATCATTATAACGTTGAACTTTTAATACGTATTTTTACGATATCATGCCGCACCCATTACGTGTACATATTGAATCGGTCTGCAAGCTTACTGATGAAGAGTTTGACTATATCATTACTCATTTTACGATCGTAAAGTATAAAAAGCACCATCAACTTATAAGGGAAGGTGATCTTGTAAAGCATGAATATTTTGTATTGAAAGGCTGCCTTCGTTCTTACATAACGGATGCCGGTACAGGTAAAGAGTTCACTTATAGTTTTGCTGCTGAAAACTGGTGGGTTTCCGAACGTGAAGCTTTCACCAGACATACTCCGGCAACCACGACGGTAGAATGCCTGGAAGATTGTGAGCTGCTGGCATTGACTTATGAAAACAGAATGAAACTTGGCCGCGAGATCTGGAAATACGAACATTATGTTTCCATGAAAACCAGCCTTGGTTACGTGGCGCTGCAAAAGCGGTTACAGCTGATGATCATGGGTAATACCAAAGAACGGTTTGAGAATTTTGTAGAACAATACCCGCAATTGTATAGCCGGGTGCCAAAGACAATGATTGCCTCATATCTGGGTGTGTCAAGAGAGACCATAAGCCGTTTATACAGAAAATAACAGCACAAATGTCACAATTTCAAAGTGAGAATTGTGCCTTCTTCCGGCCGATCCATGCCTGAACTTTGCGTCATTAAATCAAATAAGTATGATGTCGCAAAGTTCATTTTCTTTCAAGAAGATATTTATTTTATGTGCTTTGATAAACAGCATTTTATCAACCTCGGCACAAAAGACTACTTCATCACTGCCTCAACAACCTGGCCTCTACCGGATGCAGTTGGGAGATTTCGATGTAATAGCATTATCAGATGGCACCATTCCTTTAAACCTGCATACTTTATTACATGATGCAAAGCCTGGCGAATTGGATGATCTGTTACAGCACAGTTTCCTCGACAGTATTGTAGAAACATCCATCACAGCTTTCCTGGTAAGGGCAAACAACAAGCTGATATTGATTGATGCAGGAAGCGGTAGCTTCATGGGTTCAACACTTGGTAAAGTAAAACAACATCTGCTGGCTGCCGGTATTAGTCCTGAAGACATTGATATCGTAATGCCTACTCATTTACATGCAGACCATGTAGGAGGATTGGTGGACAATGGCAAAATGGTATTTCCCAATGCTACAGTGTACATTAGCAAACCTGAAGCAGATTTTTGGCTGAATGAGGCAAATAAACAAACGTCCAACAAAAGGGCACAGCCGTTTTTCGATGGCGCACAGGCTGCCATAGCGCCGTACCAAAAGGCAGGAAAAGTTAAAACCTTTGAACCGGGCACACAACTGTTTCCCGGCATTACCTCCGCGCCTTCTTTTGGACATACACCAGGCGAATGTTTTTACATACTTGAAAGTAAAGGACAAAAATTGATGTTTTGGGGCGATGTGGTGCATGCAGGCGCCGTTCAGTTTGCCGACCCCTCCATAACCATTGATTTCGACGTGGATCTCACCGGCGCCAAAATAACCCGGAAAAAGGCATTTGAAGATGCTGTTAAAAAAGGTTATTGGATTGCTGCACCGCATCTTTCATTCCCCGGTATTGGACATTTGAAATTTGTTAATAACTCCTACGAATGGTTACCAGCTAATTATAAAAGCATATTTTAATATTATAGGGTAAGTACCCGAATAAAATTGCCCCTGGTAGAAATAAAAGTCCACAAAGATTTATTGATATCTTTTGTGGACTTTTATTCGCTTTTCATTTCTTCCGGCCATCACACCGCCATCAACATCCGATCTAGCACCTGTTACCCAGCTGCCTTCCAACTACTCCGCTACCATCTTTTTTAATAAGTTCCCGTTCCTGCCGCCTTTCAAAACAACTGAGTAAATGCCCTTTTTCAGGTTGCTCACATCGATCTTTACAGAAGATGCATGAGCAGAAAGGGTTTTTGTTATTACAGTACGCCCGTCCATGTCAATAATATTCAGATAGCGGTAACCAGAATTGCCCAGGGATAGCGTAAGCACACTGCTGGCAGGGTTGGGGTACAATTGTACCCCGGTTTTATCGTCGCCGGCAGGTTGAAGTTTATCCGTAGCGGCCATCCGCGCAGATATGGGTTGTATAATAATTGAGCTTAGCGCATCATTCCAGCCCTCATCTGCCAGGCACGAGGTGTCGGCCGTTTTCGTCAACGAATTACCACTGAAATTGGCATCCCGGTACAATATGGCCCGGTATCCGTTCAATACCCTGATCGATGATACAGAATCATTGGGTATGCCCCTGGCTATCAGATCAGAAAGATTGTAATTGCCTGCAGGCAGGCCAACCGCCTTGCCTCCATAATTGCAATCGATGTAAAGAACCACCGGCCCATCGGCTGTTGTTGCCTGGGAAAATGCGGTGAAGGTCCACGAACTCGGCTGCACCCTGAACCGGATGTAGTCATTATCTTCTCCCACGTAGCTTATACCTGTTACGCCGCTTATGAACGAACCATTTTTCCAGATAGCTACCTTATTGGCGTCGATCTCTTTCACGCCGGCAGCGAGCATTCCTTTGGGAATAGCCACAATTGCAACTGTATTAAGCGGACTGGTCAATGTTTGTGTGTACACGTTGGCATTCCGGATGTATGAAACAATAATATCGCCCTTTGGGGAAGGAACCCGGCCCAGAATAGTGTTAAGGCTGGTCACCTGCGGCTGAAAAATAAATTCATTATAGGCGGGCAGGGAAGGCCTCACTCCTAATGTATAAGCGCTGAGCTGGTAAAGCGGACCGGCGCTCCAGGCATGATTGCTGCTGCTGTTGCTTGCCGGAAATTCTTCCCAAAGGGTAGAAGACCAGTTATCGATCATGACGGCATACCGGCTTCGCATACGCGTTAGAGCATCATTGGCGTTGAGCATCGACAGGGCCATTTCAATATACATTTCCTGGTAGGGGCTTGCGTCGTTCCGGTTCTTCAGCACCGTTAATACACCGGGCTTCCGTGAATCATCTACCATGCCGGCCAGCACTGCCCAGGCATTGCTTCTGTCGTCAATGACCGATGATTGCACGCCGTTATTTCTGTGAAAAACATACGCATTGGCAGCACTGTTCCAGAAGTAGGTATTGAATTGGGATCTTACCTTGTTCTGCAATGTTTGGTAATAGGTTTTGTCGGAAGTGGCGCCTGTGAGATCAGCCATGTTGATCATAGCGTCGAGCAAAGTAAGGTATAAGGCATTACAAAAAGTATTGGCGCTTCCTTCCACAATATCCTTATTGCTGCCCCAGTCAATCCAGTTCCACAGGTTCCATCCCTGGCCGGGCTGTAGTATCAGCATGCCGTCGCTGTTGGCCGTGCCGGCGCAGTAATCAATGAATTTTTTTGCTTGCGGATAAACCTCCCTTACCAGGTCTGCATCGCCTGTATACAGGTAGTATTTCCACAGCATGGCCACGGCAGCCATGTTCTGATCTGGAAGATTAAATGCATTTCCAGGTGCGGTGGTATACAAAGAGCCATCCGCCTTTTGTGTGTGCATCAGTTCCCTGAAGGCCTTTTTCGCCAGCAGGCTGGCATTCTGATCATACAGGTAGAACGAGTAAAGGATCTGTTCGGAAACATCGCCCCACCACTGGCCCCGCTCGCGGTTAGGGCAATCGTAAAATATGTCACGCATGCATACACGGGAAGTATTTTTACTTTTGTTCCAAAGGCTATTGAGAGGCCCGTTGTCACTTAAAAAGACCCCGCGAATGTCGGTGTTGTAAGTTGTTTGCCTGAACTTCAGATCAAGGATGGTAACAGTGCCCGTTACATTGGAGAAATCGTAGGTTACGGTGTGGTTGCTCGAGTTCTGCCAGGCAAAACATTCAAATTCCTGCACACCTGCCCTGGTTAT
>NZ_JBJMLX010000051.1:0-10909 GCF_045805085.1 Niastella sp. | reverse complement strand
TTTTTTAGGCTTCCAGAAGAAAGCCTTTACCTTCCACCATATATTTTTAAAGTAGAACAATGCTCCTAATATAGCGGCAATAATTACCTGAATAAGGTAACTGCCACTGCCCGGATCTATATACATCAAAAAGATGTTGGCTAACACTTTTAAAATTTGGGAATAAAAGTAAAAAAGATATCAGAACGAAAAAAAATATTTAATTTTCTCGATCTAATAAAACGTTTTTTCAACCTGAATAGTATTTTTCCCAGAGCTGCCTGAGCGCATGGCAGCTTATTTTTACAGATAGCTTAAGTTTGTTTTGGGCGTCAGCGTCAATAATGTTTCGTACATTAAGCGAATGGTTTGCTCTATGTCGCTCTTATGCAGCATTTCAACCGTTGTGTGCATATAGCGCAATGGTATAGAGATCAGTACCGATGGGCAGCCGTCATTGGCATAGGCAAAGGAATCGGTGTCGGTGCCGGTGCTGCGCGAAACGGTGCGCAACTGAACCGGAATACTGTTCTTTTCTGCCACATCCTGTACCACACTCAGCAGTTTATTGTGTACTGCCGGTCCGTAAGCCAGTGAGGGGCCTTTGCCGCAGGCTACATCACCTTCAATGATCTTATTGATCATGGGCGTATAGGTATCGTGCGTAACATCGGTAATGATGGCTACGTTGGGTTTTATTCTGCGGGCGATCATTTCTGCCCCACGCAAACCAATTTCTTCCTGTACAGCGTTTACAACGTACAAGCCGTATGGTAACTGCTTTTTATTTTCTTTCAGTAAACGGGCTACTTCAGCGATCATAAAACCACCCACGCGGTTATCGAAGGCGCGGCCGATATAGTAATCATTGGCAAGCTCGTCAAAACCATCCTGGTAGGTAACAACCGCGCCAATATGAATACCCAGGTCGTCTACTTCTTTTTTATTGCGGGCGCCACTGTCAAGGAACAGGTTCTCTACCTTGGGTGAAGGATCTTTGGCATCGGGATTATGTAAGCGGGTATGAATAGCCGGCCAGCCAAAAACAGCTTTCACCGGTCCTTTCTTCCCATGAATAAATACGCGTTGTCCCGGAGCGATCACATGGTCAACACCGCCATTGCGTTTCAGGTATATCAATCCTTCGGGAGTGATGTAGTTTACAAACCAGCTGATCTCATCGGCATGGGCCTCTATCACCACTTTAAATTCTGCTTTAGGATTGATAACGCCTACAGCTGTACCATAAGGGTCAACAAAAGTGGTATCAACCAGCGGGGAAACATAGTCTAACCATAATTTCTGTCCGCTGCTTTCAAAACCAACAGGAGACGGATTGTTTATATAAGTTTTGAGAAAGTTAAATGCCTTATCGGTCAATGTGTAAGTACTTGCAGAAGCGGAAGCGGTCGTTTTACTTTTAGCCATAATTACTGTATTAAAAGATAAAATCGTGTTCTATATATTGATAAAAAAATTGATTTAATTGGGCAAAACTACTTATTTGGGATGAATATCGTTAATAGTGACGAAAACATCATCAATCCATCCAAAACAAAGTAGTACAGGTAATCGCTGAAGTTCTTTTTGGCTACCGGGTACAGCACGGCGGTTATAACGCCGGGAATAAGCAGCAGAACAATAGTAAGGGCCGAAAGTTCATAGAAATATAAAGCACAGGTGCTGATGGCAAACCCCGCCAGTGATGCAGCAAACAGGTTATTGATGCCCTGCTCGTTAAAATAGGTGATCATGCTGCGGATACCCGATAGTTTATCATAATCGCGGTCGCGGTAATCGAAAATAATGCAAATGGCATAGATGAGCATAAAACGGCTGGTGCAGAACAAGACCGTAGCCATATTCCAGTGATGGTTGTCGATGGCAATGGGTAAAAAAGTGGTTACGTACATCCATACAAAGGCCAGGAACAGTGTTTTGCCTACGGCTATCCGGCTGAGCCAGGCAAAGGGGCCATATTGTAGTTTGGGGGCTGAATACAGGAAGGTCAGCAATACGGCGCCGGCCAGCCAGATCCAGTGTTCAATAAATTGAAAGAAGTACCATACCGATACAAGGGCGCCTAAAGAAATAAGTACAAGGTGCAGCGTTTTATGATGCTCCGTCCAGCGGATGCGCACATTTTCACTGGTGGCATCGCCGCTCAGGTACCAATGGAAATTATAACTGCAAAGCGTAGAAAAAAATACAAATACCAGGTAGGCAATATGGTTGTACTGCAGGTGTAGTAATTGATTGGTTTGAATTACCATCATCAAAGCACAACCGGCAATAAACAAACTGGTGAACAGAAACAGATCGAATAAATATTTCAACATCCTGCAAACACTGAATCCCGCAAGTTAAGACCTTTCTATAACAAGTTGTCCGGTAGTGGCCGTATCACTAAAATTTCCAGCTCTGTCTTTCACTACAATATGCAAAATAATAGTGTCTGGTTCCTTGCCATTGGGCGCATCCGGCTGGCTGCGGGGATCAGCGCAGGCATTAAGATCTGTATTAAATAAGGTTACTTTTAATTCCCCTTTCGTCTTTTTGGGGAAATCTGGAATTCCGTAAGGTAATATAGGGTTCAATACTGTTTTAACAACTGAATTAAGCCGTTCTTTATACAAAAAAACCGAATCCAGGTCGCCCTGCTTGTCGGTAAACTCCATTAATATTTCAGAAGAACTTCCGCTCAAAACCGAAACCTGGCTAGGATTAACTGATTTTATTGTAATGGTAGGTTTGTCCTGGAACTTATCTTTGCTGCAAGCGGCAAACAGTATTAAAGAAAGGGTGCTATATAAAACAAGCTTTTGCATATGTTGTTATTGTCGTGACAAATTTAAAGCCTAAAGTCTGCAATAAATTTATGATTTGTGAAATAGAAGATAAAATTTTTTCACTTGAACCAGTTGATTTTGAACAACTGGCGCTCGAAGTATTCCAATTCCAGTACAATAATAATGCTATTTATCAGCAATACGTAAAGGCGCTGTCGATAGTTGGGTCAAATGTGCGGTCAATAGACCAGATCCCCTTTTTGCCCATCCGTTTCTTTAAAACGGCCGACATAAAAACCACCGTTTTTGAGCCGGAAGCCGTTTTTGAGAGCAGTGGCACTACCCAAACCATCAACAGCCGCCATTATGTAAAGGATATGGGTATTTACCACCGTAGTTTTTTACAGGCCTGGGAGCAATTTTACGGACCTGTACAGGATTGGTGCGTGATAGGGCTGTTACCTGCCTATCTGGAGCGACAGAACTCATCGCTGGTGGTGATGGTGAATGAAATGATCAAACTCAGCGGTCATGCGCAAAGCGGTTTTTATTTATACGAACATGAAAAGCTGGCAGCAGTGTTACAGGAGCTGGAAAAGCAGGGACAAAAAACCTTACTAATCGGCGTTACCTTTGGCCTGCTCGATTTTGCGGAGCAATTCCCCATGCCATTGAAGCATACTATTGTGATGGAAACCGGGGGTATGAAGGGCCGCCGCCGCGAAATGACCCGGCAGGAGGTGCATGCCATCCTTAGTACGGCCTTTAAAACCCCGTTGATCCATTCAGAATACGGGATGACCGAACTGCTCTCACAGGCTTATTCATACGGGCATGGATTGTTTGATTGCCCGCCCTGGATGAAAGTACTGGTGCGGCAGGATGATGACCCGCTCGATGTTCGGGTAGCCGGCAGCGGGGTAATCAATATAATTGACCTGGCCAACCTGTATTCCTGTGCATTTATTGCCACAGATGATGTAGGTACCGTACAGGAAGATGGAAGTTTTGAAGTGCTGGGCCGTGTTGATACCAGTGACATCAGGGGATGTAATTTATTAATAGCTGGTATATAGATAATTTAACAGGCTCTTGTGCAACGATATAGGTACGTTAGTAGTCAATTACCAAAAGGAAACCGATATGAAGTTATTAGTATTTTTTGCATTGGCAGCCACCATGCCGGCTTTATCATCCAAGTGTAACAAGTCGCAAAAACCCGATGAGTATTTACAAGGCAAGGTGATCAGAATTTCCTGCGCCAGCTATGTTGTACAGGTGTTGAATAATAATTCCATTGGCGAAGATGGCTGGAAGGACCAATCGAACAACAACGTTCAATACGATAATGTGTTTGCTGCCAGTAACCCCTGCAAATTACCGTCGGGTGTAAAAGCAGGCGCAACTATTAAGTTTAAGCTTAGTCCGCCAAAAGCGAATGATTGTATCACATGCATGATGTTCGATGCGCCACCCACCGTAAAATTCGACATCAATGAGATGTCTGTAGTAGGGAAATAATATTGTTTTAATGATTGATAAAGGGTCTTCCGATGAGTCGGGAGGCCTTTTGTTTTTACGGGAAGTCTGGAGTAATTTTTGTAACTTCAGTAACAACCCTTTTAACCAAAAAGTCATGGAGATCAAAGCTAAGCACGGCTTTAAAATTGATGCCGGTCAGGATCGCTTCAATGAAACGCTCACTTTTCTGGGTGGCACTTTTGAATGTAAAGTATCAGCCACCGACAGCAGGGATGGTTTGTGTGTGTTTGATACTACCAAAATGACTAAAGGCGGTCCGCCTTTTCATTTTCACTACACGCAGGATGAATGGTTCTATATTTTGGAGGGTGAATTCATTTTTAAGATCGGGGACGATATCTTTAACGCCAAAGCCGGCGATTCCATCTTTGCGCCCCGGCAAATACCGCACACCTTTGCTAAAATAAACGATGCCAATGCCAGAATGCTTGTGGTGTACCAACCGGCCGGCACTATAGATGAATTTTTTCAACAGGCCAGCCAGTTACCCGATGGCACCCTGCGTGATTTTGAACGGTTATACCGTATTCATGGCATGGAAATAGTTGGCCCGCCCCTGAAGTTTGAATAGACCCTGAGCGAAGTCGAAGTGCACTACCTGTATTCAACCGGTATTAACTCTGTACAGGGGAGGGTGCATTTACTTTGATGGCTTTCAAAAGCCAGCTCTATCAGGCGGATGGTATTATAGCCATGCGCAATTCTTTCCTGCACCGGTTTATCGTTCACCAGGCTCTCATACAGGTTTTTATAATAAGCGGCATAATCACCTTTGTAAGAAGGATAGCGCTCGCGAACCAGTTTTCCATTTACTTCTGTATGCAGCATGCCATAGATCGCTTCAGGTTCTTTTCCCCAGTCGTCCCCAACCGGTAAGGCGCCGGCACGTAACAAAGCCTCCTGGGGGTCTTCACCCGATTTTACAAATGAACCTTTTGTTCCGTGGATCAAATAGCGCGGACCCGGTTCACGCACCAGCATCCCGGCTTGCAGCATCACTTTTAAAAAGCCATAATCGAGCCGCAGGTCAAAGTAATCATCCACTTTGGCATGTGGGCGTTGCCTGCGTATATCGGCTGTTATGGTGTGGGGCATCCCAAATAAATACAATACCTGGTCAAGCAGGTGAGGACCCAGGTCGTACAGGATACCGCTGCCTGGTAACGCATGTTCGCGCCAGGCTTGTGGCCGGGCTTCAGCACGATAGCGGTCGTAATGCCCTTCAAACGTATGTACCTCGCCCAGCAGTTGTTTATCGAGAATTTCGCGAATGGTAAGAAAATCGCTCACATAGCGGCGGTTCTGATAAACACTCAACACCACGCTGTTGCTATTGGCGATCTCTATTAATTCCATCGCCTCTTTGGAAGTATTGGTAACGGGTTTTTCCAGCACCACATGTTTGCCCGCTTCCAGTGCCGCCTTGGCATAGGGGAAATGCGTTTCATTAGGCGTGGTGATCACCACCAGGTCAATCTCCTCGTTCTGTAGCAGTTCGTCAAACGTCTTCACCACCTGCACAAAAGGATATAATTCTTTTGACTCCTGCTTATGCCGTTCTACCACACTAACCAGTTGATAGTTGTTATTGGTGGTAATAAAAGGTGCATGAAAGACCCTGGCAGAAATGCCGAAGCCTACTAAACCAACTTTGATCATTGCGAATGATTTTTTTTGATAAAAGTGTGATTGGTTAAACTAACAAACTCAATAACCTAAATAACTTACGAACCTGAAACTTTGAACTTAAAACGTTCAACTATAAACTGATTTTCCTATCCCTGGCAACTATCTTCCATTCCCCGGTGAGTTTCCCATTTTCAACTGTATATCCCCGTTCATGCAAAGCAACGGTTGGACAAATATGAATAGGAACTCCGTACAACACATCGCCCGGTTTAAAGGAATGGCCTTCACCCGCCTGCAAAACCAGGTGCTCTTCACTATGGGAGACTGCTTTTAACTGCGGGGCATTTAAGAAGAAAACCCGTTTGGTGATCTCATTTTCAGCCGCAATTGATTTGTGGCCCAGGTCAACACAAATATGGATATCATTAGGCAACGAAATCACGCGGGTTACCACGATGGCGGCAATTTGAAAAGGTTGCTCGGTGCATTGATCGAGATAGCTTTTGTCCCAGAAAATAAATGTACCGGGGCTGCATTCCACCGTTCCCCGTTTGGCGTGAATGGGAAAGCTGGGCGATCCGCCGGCGATAACTTTCACCTTGGTATAGCCCATCGATCTCAACGCCTGTAACATGTCTTCCACTTTGGCGTAGGCTTCATTACTCTGGGCAGTGCGTTCTTCCAGCGTACCGCGGGTATGACCGTCATATGCGTGCAACCCGGCAATTGATAAGCCTTTTGCCTTTGTACAATATTCATACAGTTCAATGGCTTTTTCACCCGGTACAATGCCCGTGCGGTTCTGCCCGATATTTAAATCGATATATACAGAAATGGTAGCGCCCACCGTCGCAAAAGCATTCGCAATGGTTTCGGCGCTGGGGATATTGTCGACCAGGCAACTAAAATGCGTGTTGGGATATTGTTGCGTTACCTTAACAAAGCGTTGCACTTTGGGACCAATGGGTTGATAGGCCAACACCACATCAGGCGCGCCGCACATGCCCAGCATTTCCGCTTCAGCAATGGTAGCGCATTTATATTTGGTGATGCCGGCGGCCAGCATCAGTTGTGTGGCTTCTTTTGTTTTATGGGTCTTGGCATGCGGGCGCAACCGTTGCGGATCATCGATCATGGCCTTCAGGGTAGTGATGTTTGTTTTTACCCGTTCAGGAAATATTACCAGGGCAGGAGTGTCCAATTCATCAATGTTTTGGATCTGATACCAGTTTGCTTGCATTGTTTGTTGTTTGTAATCGGCAATCGGCAATCGGCAAAAAATTTCAGGCGGTGCAAGATTAGAAATTAATCTCAAAATTCGCGACCCATTCACGATTCACGATTGACGATTCACGATCAAAGGTAATGACTTTAGCAGGTTCCCTGGTTACACAAAAATGTCAAGGATCAAAACCCCGATGAGTCCCATTACAGAAACAATGGTCTCCATCATTGACCAGGAGCGGATGGTATCTCGAATGCTGAGGTTGAAATATTCTTTATACATCCAGAAGCCGGAATCATTTACATGGGAGAAGAACAAACTGCCGGCGCCTATAGACAGCACCATCAGGTTGGCATTAACCTGCATTTGCGGAATAATGGGCCCGATGATACCGGCAGCGGTGAGTCCGGCTACGGTGGCTGAACCAACACAAATGCGAATAACAGCGGCTATCAGCCAGCCCAGTATCAGCGGATGCACAGGCCAGCCCTTTATGCTTTCGGCAATGGTAGTGCTAACGCCACTATCGGTAAAGACCTGTTTCAGTACGCCCGCACCAGCTACTACCAGTAAGATCAGCGCCACATCTTTAATGGCATCGCCATAAATATCCATAATGGCTTTTATAGGACGGCCGGTATGAATGCCCAGGGTAAAAGTGGCTACCAGCAGCGACAGCAGCATCACGATCACGGGGTCGCTGATAAAATCATTTACCTCCTTCGCAGAACCAGATAACCGCATCACCAGCGGAACAATAGTAGTAACCGTCAGCAGGATCACGGGAAGTAACGCGGTTAAAAAACTATTGGCGGAATGTGGTAATTGTTCAGCGGGGATCACCCGGGGTTGAAACGTTTGCAGGGGTTCACTGCGAATATGCTTCAGGGTTCTTGAAAAAAGTGGTCCGGCCACAATGATGGCAGGCACAGCCAGCATAATACCATACAACAAAGTGAGCCCCATATTGGCTTTTAACTGTGATACCAATGCTGTGGGCGAGGGGTGGGGCGGTAAAAAGCCATGAGTTACCGATAAAGCGGCCAGCATGGGCAACCCAATATATACGGCCGGCAATTTATACTGGTATACTACCGAAAAGATCAGGGGCACCATTAATACAAAACCCACATTATAATACAGGGGAATGCCCACCACAAAACCAGTTACCATTAATGCCCATTGCAGATGTTTCTGCCCAAAAGTGCGCATGAGCACCTGGGTGATCTTTTGGGCGGCGCCGCTTTCTGCCACCAGTTTTCCCAACATGGCCCCCAGGCCAATGATCACCGCCAGCGAACCCAGCGTATCGCCAATGCCTTTTTGTACAGATGTGGTGATCTTGTTTAATGGAATGCCGAGCCATAGGCCCGCAGCTATAGATACAAGGAGAAAGGCTAAAAATGGATTGAATTTAGCCCAGGATATAAGCAACACCAGTGCAATGATACAGGTAAATACAATAAGTAATGTCGTCATGATATTTTGATATGGCAAGTAATGGTACCGGGTATACGAAATTCCCCAACTCGTGGTTGTATTTCCCCCTGCTACTAATATAGCATTCTTTTGGTTAATTATGAAAGGCAAAGGGCAGAGGGCAAAAGGCCCTCCTACGCTAAAGCTTCGGCGGGCAAGCAAAGGGCCGCGACGCGGCAACCTTGAGTCGTGAAACGTGAAACTGCAAACGTGAAATCCCTAGTCCGCAATTTGTCGCAGCAACCACGAACGGGCATTCTTTTTTAAATAGCCACCTTATTAACCTTATTAACTATATCAACCCTATTAACCCTATTAACCTGTCAACCTGTTAACCTGTTAACTTGTCAACGTGTCAACTTGTTAACCCGTTAACTGGTCAACTGGTTAACTGATCAACTGGTCAACTGATCAACTTTATAATTAACTTGCCACTATGGATTCACTTACGCATATAGTTTTAGGTGCTTGTATTGGCGAAGTGTTTATTGGGAAGAAGGCCGGCAAGCGGGCTTTGTTACTGGGCGCGGTGGCGCAAAGCCTGCCCGATATTGATTTTGTTGCTTCTTTCTGGTTGCCTACTACCCGCGATCTGATCGCCCACCGGGGCATTACCCATTCCTTTTTATTCCTGCTAATCGTTACGCCGCTGCTGGCCTGGTTGGCCGATAAGTGGCGACGACCGCATAATATAGCTTTTACTACCTGGCTTTGGTTTTTTGCCACAGAGCTAATGACGCATTTGACGCTTGATTGTTTTAATGCCTATGGAACCGGTTTGCTGGAACCTTTCTCGCATCAGCGGTTTTGCCTGCATGCCATGTTTGTGGCCGATCCGCTGTTTACTATTTTCCCATTGGCGGTTACCATCGCCCTGCTGTTTATGAGAACAGATCACAAAAGAAAACGCTGGGCGGCCATTGCCATTGGCTGGTGTGTTTTCTATCTCATTATTGATGTGGTCAACAAATCGATTGTAGAGGCTGCGGTTAAACGGGTGGCGGGCCAAAAAAATATTACCTACCGGCGCCATTTTACCACACCTACACCCCTGAACAACCTGTTGTGGTATGTGGTGCTCGAAGACGATAAAGGCTATCACATCGGCTACCGGTCGGTGTTCGATACAAAACCTGATATTGACTTCACTTATTTCCCCCGCAACGATTCCTTATTAAACCCCGTGAAAGACCTGGACGAACTGAAGGACCTGTTTATTTTCTCCCAGGGCTATTATACCATTGAGAAAGAGGGAAATTCCCTTATGTTCAACGATCTCAGGTTTGGACAAATGATAGGTTGGTACAAGCCAAGGGCGGGTTTTGTTTTTCATTACTACCTGCAACGGCCCTATGGCAATAATATGGTGGTGCAACGCGGGCGCTTCGCTAATTGGGATAAAGCGGTGTTTAAGTCGATGCTTCATCGTATAAAAGGAGAGTAGTTGATTGTAAGTACGGGATCGTTGTAACCCGAAACATGTATTTAATCACTTGCTTTGTTTAAAATAGAAAGTAAATATGTAAACCATGACCCGCACCAGCCAGTAGGAGCAGAATTGAATAAACCGCTGAATGAAGTTGTACTTTTTGTTGTACTCCTCAACCGTTACAAGCACGCAATCGTTTTTGATAACGGCTTCCAGCTTTTCCTGCACCTGGGTGGCAAAATCCGCATCATTGACATCTATATTCAGTTCCACACTGGCGTAGGCGCTGATGTCGTTTATATTGTAACTGCCAATGGTTACCCATTTTTTATCGCGGGTGGCCATTTTACCATGCAATACGGCTTTGGTATATTCATACAATCTGATGTTACGCTTCAACAGCCAGCGATACATATAGCGTTCGGCATGTTTGGCCAGCGGCACATCCGATTTGCCCGCCACAATAACCTGGATGTTTATATTGCGTTTGGCGGCTCGTGACAGGTGATGCCTGATGATGGAGCCTGGTAAAAAATACCCCGACATAATAATCACGTTCGAAGTAGCCTTCTTCAACATGTCGATATAACTGCGTGAGATCTGGTTCTTGCTTTTTACCCAATCATTGCGGCGAATGCGAAGCGGCGTATGGCCTGTGAACGGGAGACCTGGTAAATTGTTTCGCAGCAATTTTTTGAACATCATTTGGCCCGGCCTTGCCCACACATCAGTACAAATTTTAAACAGGGCGCCGGCAGCGGGTCCTTCCATGTACAAGGCCCAATCGAGCCAGGCCGGTTCATCCTCGGTATCATTGTAGCGGTTGCTGATATTGAT
>NZ_JBJMLX010000050.1:0-3473 GCF_045805085.1 Niastella sp. | reverse complement strand
GGTTATCTAACTCGCGGATGCCATCGTAATCGTGTCCCAGGTCAAGATCTGCTTCCTGTTCAATCGGCTTAAACTTGTTCAGCTTATGCCACACACTGATCCCGGATTTTAACCTGAATTCGGTGGCACCCGCTGTGCTTTCCTGCAATTTTGTTTTTCCCAGGAAAACGCGCAACTGGTATAACAATACAAACACCACCAGTAATTCTACAGCGATCACCCCTACCATACAATAAAAAGTAGAAGCAGACAAACCATTGTAGGGATCGGCCGTTTGCACAGCCGCAACAGGGGCTGCTGCATCCTGAGCAAACGAAGGCGCCGCCATCAACAACAAGGCAATAATGGATAGTGCCTTCAGGCTACTGCCGGCGCTTGTTTGTTGCTCATTTTCTTTCTGCTTTTTATAATAATAACCGGCGGTGCCTATTACCACATTGGCCAGCAAACCAATAGCGAGCAACAGGATAGCCATTATAATTATCATTGTTACTACAAACGGATCATACAGGGAAGATTCTTTAGGAGGATGACCGCCTCCCTCCGCCATTACAAATGGCGCTGTCAATAAAAAGGCGGCCCCTGCAGCAACTGCTTTACGCATACAATACAATGTTTTAAGGTGGTTAGTCTAAAGGAATACGGCTGATGTCATAGATCGTTTTCTTATCGCTCTTAAGCACCCATAGCAACATTACCAGGAAGAAAAGACCGAAGATGACAAACGAGGTCAGTGGATAAATGCTCACACCGGTTATTTTTTCCAAATAGTGTATAAACTTCATATAATTAGTTTTTAGCAGTTTGTTCTTTAGGCATTGCCTTTATATCTTTTCCCAGGCGTTGCAGGTAAGCGATCAGTGCTACGATCTCTGCATCTTTGGGGGTTTCAATTTTATCCATCTTTAAACTGATCCGGATGCTGTTGGCCTGCGTCATCAGGTCATTGTTCGCCTGTTTATCGTAGCCTGCAGGGTATGGCACACCCAGGGTTTGCATGGCCCTGATCTTAGCAGGTGTGCTAGCCGTATCAATTTTATTATCCAGCAACCAACTGTAGGATGGCATAATAGAACCGGGCGACATGATCCGGGGATCCATCATATGGTTGTAATGCCAGCTGTCGGGGTATTTACCGCCTACACGCGCCAGGTCGGGACCGGTTCTTTTTGATCCCCACTGGAAGGGGTGATCGTATACAAATTCACCGGCTTTTGAATATTCACCATAACGAGCCACTTCATCGCGGAGCGGACGGATCATTTGCGAGTGACATGTATAACAACCTTCGCGCACATAAATATCCCGGCCCTGCAGTTCGAGCGGTGAATAGGGTTTTACACTGGCAATGGTTGGTACATTACTTTTTACCAGGAAGGTGGGGATCATTTCAATGGCGCCGCCAATGGCTACCACGATCAAACTGAACACCAACAGGGTCATGGGTTTTCTTTCGATCCACCGGTGCCAGTGTTCACGGGCATGGTGTGTTGTTTCCTTTTGTAAAGGAGCCGCTTCACACACTTCGTCGGCAATGAAATACCCTTTAGCGGCAGTTCTAACCAGGTTATAAACCATCAACAAGGCGCCAATGAGATACAGGGTACCCCCAATACTACGGGTGATATACATCGGAATAATATGGGTCACCGTTTCCAGGAACTGGAATTTCAACTGTCCTTCTTCGGTAAAGGTCTTCCACATTTGCGCCTGGGCAAAACCGGCCCAGTATAACGGCACAGCATATAGTACAATACCGATGGTGCCCAGCCAGAAGTGGTTAGTGGCTAATTTCTTTGAGTACAGCGGTGTGCCCCACATGCGTGGCACCAGCCAGTACAACATCCCGAACGCCATAAAACCGTTCCAACCCAAACCGCCAATATGCACGTGGGCGATCGTCCAGTCGGTAAAGTGAGAAATGGCATTTACGTTTTTCAATGACAGCATGGGCCCTTCAAAAGTGGCCATACCATAGCAGGTAACGGCAACCACAAAGAATTTGAGAACTGGATCTTCGCGTACTTTATCCCAGGCGCCCCGTAAGGTAAACAACCCGTTCAACATACCGCCCCAACTGGGCGCCAGTAACATAATGGAAAAAACGGTACCAAGCGACTGCGCCCAATCGGGCAAAGCAGTATATAATAAGTGGTGCGGACCGGCCCAGATGTAAAGAAAGATCAGCGCCCAAAAGTGAATGATGGAAAGCCGGTACGAATAAACGGGTCTGTTGGCGGCTTTGGGCAGAAAATAATACATCAGGCCAAGTATGGGTGTGGTAAGAAAAAAAGCTACCGCATTGTGCCCATACCACCATTGCACAAGTGCATCCTGCACACCGGCATACCAGCTGTAGCTTTTAAAAAAGGAAACAGGGATCTCAAATGAATTAACAATATGCAGCAAGGCTACCGTTACCCAGGTGGCTATAAAAAACCAGATGGCAACGTACAGGTGACGTTCCCTTCTTTTTATAATGGTGCCAAACATATTTATCCCGAACACCACCCAAACCAGGGTAATAGCAATATCGATGGGCCATTCCAGTTCAGCATATTCCTTACCGGTGGTATATCCCAGCAACAAGGTAATGGCCGCGGCCACAATAATGCCCTGCCAGCCCCAGAAGTGAATACGGCTTAATTTATCACTGAACATGCGCGCTTTACAAAGCCGTTGCAGGGAGTAATAAACGCCGGTAAAAATACAGTTGCCAACAAATGCAAAAACGATGGCATTGGTATGCACGGGACGTACCCGGCCAAAGGTGGTGGGCGCATAGCCTAATGCGGCGCCAGGGGCGTACAATTGAATAGCCGCATACAAACCGGCCAGCATACCTACAATGCCCCAGATGGCCGTGGCCATGGCAAACCATTTAACGATCTTGTTGTCGTAATAAAACTTTTCAACTTGCATAGAGATATTCCTGGTTTGAGATTTTATAATTCAGCATCTGTTTACTGTGGGTTGTTGTTCGATTGGGTGGTACCCGGGTTATCGAATAAAATGCGCTGTGGCGGAGAGAAATCGTCATCCATTTGGCCGGATCGTATACTCCAGATAAAAGCAGCCAGAAAAATGGCAGACACCGATATACTTGCAATAAGAAGGATCACGATAGCGCTCATAACTGTAATATTTATCTTACTGCAAACATATTTTAGGGTAACAACCTGTTCAATGAGGAGCCTCAAAACAAAACCTGATTTTAATCATATGAGGGGCGGGTGATTCAGCACTTCAATAACCGCGCAGCGATATTGCCGCTGCCAAATGTTATCAGTAAAATGCTGAGCGAACTGGCCGGCATAAGAATGGCGGCGATCAGCGGCGACAGATCGCCCTGTACGGCGAAAGAAAGGCCCACTATATTATAGGCGATGGATAAAATAAAGCTGGCAATAACTATACGCTTATTGACCTTGCAAAGCCTGATAAAGGCGGAAATTTTTGAGAGTTGTCCGGCG
>NZ_JBJMLX010000049.1:0-12611 GCF_045805085.1 Niastella sp. | reverse complement strand
CTGTGGGAGTTGACGGGCTCGAACCGCCGACCCTCTGCTTGTAAGGCAGATGCTCTGAACCAACTGAGCTAAACTCCCTTTATAAATTTTTTGGTTAACTTCTAACTGCTTCTGTCCCAAAACCTTACCTACTATCTCTTTTTCACTACCCTTATTCCGTTTTGGGATTGCAAAGATAAGGGTTGTTGTATTTCCACCAAATTTTTTTGCATTGATAATGAATATTTTTTTCGATAAATTGCAGCAACCTGCCTATCTAAAAATGAACTATCGTCTCATTCTTCCACCCGAGAATTTAAAACCTTTTGTCAGGTACTTCTGGGTACTGGAGAATAGTGGCGTTGCCAATTCAACAGTAACATTTAGTCCGCTCGCCGATGGCTGTCCCGGCATCATGTACCAGCAGCCCGATAAAGGCACTTTCTTTCTGGAAGAAGACAACAAACAATTAGCCAGCATTTTTTTGTACGGACAAACCATTCAACCTGTCAAAATGGTGTTGACGGGCAAGGTAAACACGGTGGGCATCTGTTTGCAACCGCATGCCCTGCAATCTGTGTTCGGTATCGATGCCCATGAATTAACCGGCACCTGCGTTGACCTGGGACTGGTGCAACATAAAAAAGAAAGGGTGCTGCAGGAGAAATTATTGGCGGCTGCCAGCGTGGAGGAACAGATCAACCTGATCTCGGCCAGCCTGTTGAAAGCCGCGGAACAACACAGCGATAAGCAGGACGCAATTACCAGTTTCGCTTTCACGGAGATCACGCGCGGCAAAGGAGATATTTCCTTTGCTGAGTTGCAGAAGCAATTGCAATTGTCTGAACGCACATTGGAACGGCGGTTCAAACAATCGATCGGTATTTCTGCCAAATTATTTTCGCGCATTTGCCGTTTCCAGGAATCGCTGAACCAGCTTCGTAAAAACAACTACGATAAGTTATCTGATATCGCTTATGAGAACGGTTATGCCGACCAGTCACATTTTATTCGCTCTTTTAAAGAATTTACCGGGGTCTCGCCTTTTGATTATCATAAACAACTGAAGGAAGTAGCGGAGAATTTTCCTGCGCATAAAACGCATAATAAGTAATTAGCCCTTTGCTAAAATCAAGAATCCTTGTCTCGTTTTCAATAAACTCACAGGTACTATTCGTTTATGAGCTATTTTGTAATTAATAAGTTATCCCGCTGTAATTATAGTTTATTCAGTACCTATAATGTTATAACGAGAACTTAGTATGAGATGTCAGGCGCTAATTATGGGACGTAAATAGCTAAGTTTGTGATATAAGTGCGTTAGTTTGGCCTTTCCTGTCACAACTTGACCCGTCCTAAAATTTTTTGACAGCTTTGGGCGGTTAGTAAAAGAAGAGCTTGCATCTTGCTAAACACCAGTGTACATTTGCTGAACCAAACCTTTATTTTATGACCCACCAGGAAATACTCAGAAAAGTTGAATGGAAAGACCTGAAAAGTTTAAGTATTAAAGAAATGCTCATTGAAAATAACCTCACCATTCCCTGGTTCATTATTTCAATGATTTTTGCATATTATGGGTATTATTTATTTGCATTGCCGTTCTCTGCATTTTTCTTTCTTACAGGACTCAGACAGGTCCACAATGGCTTTCACAATTCATTAGGCACAAATAAATTCCTCACCTGGCTTTCGCTTTATATCAACAGTATACTGATGATCGTTTCCATTCATGCTGTAAAATTCAATCACATCAGGCACCACAAATATTGTTTATCTGACGAGGATTACGAAGGCAAATCAGCCGGCATGACCTGGTATGGCGCCATTTTGTATGGACCCATTCACATGTTCCTCATTCATAAAGTAACCTTGCAACTAGGGAACAAAACCTATAAGCGCAATGTAATACTGGAACTTGTTTCCATTGCCCTCTTCGTTGCCTTGGTGTTCTATTTTAATATAACCTTTCTCATCTATCATATTATTGTGATGATCATTGGTGAATTCTTAATGGCTTTCTTCGCCGTTTGGACGGTTCACCACGATACACACGACAGTCCTGAATTGGCCAGAACACAACGGTCGGGCTGGAAGAACAAGATCACCTTCAGCATGTTCTATCATTTGGAACATCATTTATTTCCAGCTGTTCCTACTATTAAATTACCCGAGCTGGCCAAACGCATCGATGAAGTATTGCCTGAAATTGAAAAGAAGAGTACTTTTTAATCATGTGACACTATCCTTTGACTATATTTAAACCTATCGAAACAGAAATAATGCGCACCACCTTACTATTGATCTTTACATTTTTCATTTCCCAGGTAAACGGACAATCATTTTTCCATTACACGGATACTTTAAATCACTTTTCCATTGATTTTCCTTCAAGCTGGAAATACAAGGTGGAATATGCTCAAAAAGGCGTGGTACTGGAAACATCGAGGATTCCGCATGGAAGGGATACTGCCAGAGACATAATGAATGTGAACATCATTGAAACCCCGAGAAACCTGGAGAGAACATTTGCCACTTATATTAAATATATAAGCACGCCCGATTTCCAAATGATTGCAAAAGGAGACACTACACTAAATGGAATGCAATTCAAATGGCTGGCATCACTATCCAACAATCTGTATAATGAAAAAATAACCATGCAGAATTATGACCTGGTTACTGTAAGAAATGGTAAAACATACATCCTGACGATGATGACATTTCCTCGTACGTACAATGAGGTTAAACCTTTATTTGATAAAATTGCTAATAGCTTTAAGTTTCTGGATTAACAAACAATTACTCAAACGATAACCTCGATTACCAAGGCCTCCAAACAATTCCTCCACATAAACGTTAAGTATACCGGACCTTTTAAAAAAACCATACTTTATGTCAAACGTCATGGCAAACCTGATCGAAAAAACAGTCGTAATAAATGCGTTGGCCGGCAACGTTTGGAAAGCGTTGACCCAACCGTTCCTGATGAAACAATGGATGGGTGAAAATGAAATGAATTTGCACATACAAACCAGTTGGGCGGTTAACAGTCCCATCACTATCTCGGGTTTCCATCATCTGCCTTTTGTTAACAAAGGCACCGTGTTACAATATGATGAAGAAAAAGTATTGAGCTATTCGCATAACAGCTCATTATCACGCCTACCCGATGTGCCGGAAAATTATTCCGTCATAAAATTCAATCTCTCCCCTGCCGATACCCAAACTGCCTTAACACTCACCATTACCAATTTTCCTACAGAAACCATTTACAAGCATCTGGAATTTTACTGGCAAACGACTATTGTATTGTTAAAAAAATTTGTAGAAAGCAGCAGCCTGATCTGATAATGACCCTGCCCATACCCCAGGCAGGGAAAAATAGGAGAAATACTCATTTTTGTATTATGTACACTTTAATTCTTCTGAATGAGGCGTTTACGCGAAAAACCCCCATTATTAAAAAGCCATAAAAGAGCTTGCTGGGCGTAAGGTATTTCTATAAATTTGTAACGGAATAAACCATACTATATGGCTATTGACGCGCCGGTTAAACCACATTATGAAGAGGATACCGATGTACTTACCACATTGGACGAACCATACAGTCTTATTGTATGGAACGATGAGGTAAATACATTTGAATGGGTTATTGAAACCCTGGTTGAGGTGTGCGGCCATACTGCCGAACAGGCTGAACAATGCGCTTACATCATCCATTTTCAGGGAAAATATGCTGTAAAGCAAGGATCTTACGACGATTTAAAACCACAATGCGATGCCATTACCGATCGTGGTATTGGCGCCACGATTGAAGTGCTGACCTAATTTTTGCCTTTCATACATTAGTCCTCAACTGTAATTCCGGCATGCCTTTATTTGCTTTGGATAAAGAAATAGTATTCCCCCCTGTTCACCTGGCTGAACCAGATGGGTTATTGGCTGTTGGCGGCGATCTCTCAACCGAACGTTTGTTACTGGCTTATCGCCAGGGTATTTTTCCCTGGTACGAAGGGCAACATATTTTATGGTGGTGCCCCAACCCCCGTTTTATTATAACGCCGGCTACACTGAAGGTGAGCAAAAGCATGAAACAATTATTCAAAAAAGAAGCATTCACCTTTACTATCAATAAAGCATTTACAGAAGTTATTAATAATTGTAAAAGCATCGACCGGCCCGGACAAAGCGGTACTTGGATCACCAGTGCAGTGAAGGAGGCTTACACCCGGTTACACCGGCTGGGTTTTGCGCACAGCGCAGAAGTTTGGCTGAACAACGAACTGGTAGGTGGTTTATATGGAATAAGAATGGGCAAAGTGTTTTTTGGCGAAAGCATGTTCAGTAAAGTAAGCAACGCCAGTAAATATGCTTTTATCAGCTATGTGCACCTGTTGCAACAGGAAGATGTGCAGCTGATCGATTGCCAGGTTTATACAGAGCATTTGGAAAGCCTGGGCGCCCGTATGATACCGAGAGATGACTTTATACAATTGTTGGAAGAACTCATACCTTAGTTTCAGGTTGCAGGTTGCATGTTACAGGTTACAGTTGTATTCCGTTTTCCCTGTAACATGAAACCTGGATCCCCGCTATGCCGGGGCAAGCGCTGCAACTATTTAGCGTAAGTAGCCACAGAATAATGTTTCAGGGAAGTAACTTTTAACTCATCGTTTTTCACATACACTTTCTTATACTCACGAAACTGGTCGTGGTTATCGATAAACCCTACAATACAGGAATATTTGTCTTCTCCTTTTTGAATTACAGGTTTGGGCAGAGTACCTACATTGGGAAGAAACAGGGTATCCTCGCCTTCCATCTCTTCATACTTTAGTTTCATTAGGTACTGAAAAGTTTTTGACGTTTCGAACAGCTTCACCGAAAAATACCAGTCATTTAATGGATTTTCTGTTTTCTGTTTGTACTCCGCTACCGGTTCGGTACTTACCGTGGTGCGATACATCGGAATTTTTTCTGCAGGCGGCGTTTCCGCAGCAGGCCCCGCCGATTTTGAAGTCTCCGCTTTTACTGTTTCTTTGGGCGCTGTCTCACGACATCCGGCAGCCAGCAAACAGCAAAGCAACAAATTACGTTTTTTCATAGTGTGGGTTATTTTTACAAAAGCGTTGTGTAAAACTTTCCGCAACTATAATACCAAAATAAATGAAAAAATGAAAAATAAGTAATGAGGGCAGAGGGGAGCTGACCAGTTAACGAGTTGACCAGTTAACCAGGGTTTGAGTTGAAGGGCATTAAAACGATATCTTCTTATTAGGATGTCGCTCCACGTACTGATATACCAATCCCCGGATATAATCATTCTCCGGGTATGGCTTCAGGTAATTCTTCAATTCTTCCCGGGTGGTAATGCCCACGTCTGCAGGAATGTATCCCATGCCATAGAATTTTCCTTTCTCCATTAAAATGCAGCTGCGCTCATCGCGTTCATTACCGGCATCCACCACCGCAAAGGTAGGCAGATGCTCTTCCAACCATTCCAAAGCTTCGTGCACCCGTGCATTATATACATCCACCGGCTCTTTCTGCTCACAGGCGCCCAAACAGGTATTTTCGCTGGTTCCGGCACAGGGACCGGGAGCGGTTTGCATAAAACATAATTTGGCACATAAGGCAAACTGCTCTATCAGTTTGTTCAACAACCGGTGTCCTTCCAGCAACAGATTGAAGGTGTACAGCGGTTGCATGTGTTTCTTCTTTTTATCGATGGCCAGTCTTATGTATCCGCCGCTGTCTTCAAACATATACAAACCATAAGTATGGGAGAACCGTTTCTGGCTGCTGTTGAATTCCGGCCACAGGCGTTTTATTTCCACGCTTTCCAGAATAAAAGCCATCAGCTCGGTACTGGTGGTTTCATAACTAATACTGTAAATGTTCCGCAGAAAATCCTGCCGTTGTTTACCCGAGCCATTATGCGTGAAATGACTGCTCACCCGGTACTTCAGGTTCTTGGCTTTGCCTACATAGATCACTTTACCGGTTTGATTATGGAAATAATATACACCCGGCGTATACGGCAATTGTTCCACCTGTTCTTTAGGCAGGTTGGGCGGCAGCGATTGTTCCTTGGCGCCCCGTTTTATAAACTGCTGGATATGTGGTTCGGCGTTATGTTGCAGTAAGTGTTCCAGCAAACGTACGGTGGCATCAGTATCTCCACCGGCCCGGTGCCTGTTGTATATGGTAATGCCAAAATGATTGCACAGGTTACCCAGGCTGTAAGAAGGCAAACCGGGAAACACTTTCTTCGACAGGCGAACGGTACATAGCTTATTACAGTTCAACTCGTACCCGGCTGTACTAAAATGATGTTTTAAAAAAGAGTAATCGAAGTTAACATTGTGGGCAACAAAAATCCGGCCCTGCAGCAGCTCATATATTTGCGGGGCCACTTCTTCAAAACTAGGCGCTTCGGCCACCATATCATTAGAGATGCCCGTTAAAACCTGTATATAATACGGTATGGTACGCACCGGTCTAACCAGGGTTTCAAACCGGTTAATCACAGATTGCCCATCATGCAACACAATAGCGATCTCAGTTATATCGTTATTGGCAGCGTACCCGCCGGTAGTTTCTATATCAACGATAGCGTACATAGATTAATCGTAAAGTTACAAATTACGAACGAATCCGGCAGAACGGCGATCCAGCGACCCTTGGTTCATAACAAGCTGATTATAAGCCGCTTTATAATAATCCTACCCCGTGAGTGTTTAATCCGTCCCACATTGTTAAACCTCAAAAAATCCGTTGTCTATGCAAAAATTCAACTTGCAGGAGGCCAACGAAAAGAGGACTAAAATTGCAGTGATCGTTTTATTCTTCGCTGCACTGGTTCTGTTTTCGTACTGGTACACACAAAGCTAACTGCTTTGCCATCATTAGGAATTCTTACGTTTCTGTATGAAGTGCAAAGCCGATAACCGTCACAAATAACTGCCTTTGTGCTTCATACTTTTTCCCATTTTTAGACACAAAGGGGCATTAACCCTTATTTTCACTTTTTTATAGCGTATATAGTTGCAGGAATAGCAGTTGTGTATTACATTTGCCATAGCTTTCAAAACAATAGCCTGGCATTATCCCTAATTGGATTATATCCTTCCTGAACAACCTCGGCTTTAATAGTAATACCCTTTTATATCTTTCCGAAGCCTGTGAAGACCGATTGCATGATCGTACTACGTATCTATTTAAAACTCTAAAAAACGTAGGATATGAAAAAGACAACACAGCATTTCCACCTGGGCGAAAACGGCAAGGTAGCTTTGTTAGCACTCGGTTTTTTATGTTTTATTATGTTGCTGTCGTACCTGTATTGGTATGCTTAGTAACAGTTAGTGCATTACCTCCTTATTGAAACACAAAAGCGTTCCATTATCTGACTATGATATGGGAATAGACGTTATTTTGTAAGCATCTGGCACAGCAGCGAGGTGCTTTTTTTTTGCCTCACCCCCGGCCCCCTGAAGGGGGAGTAAGTTCAAAATTTTAAGTTTAATATTCTTAAGTTATAAAGTTCCCGCCTTTACCTATTCTCTGCCGGGATAAATGAGCGTCAGACTCTAGAGGTATTGCCCGGGCATTGCCTAAGTATTGCCTGGGAATGGCCTGGGGGGGTTGCACTGGCCTCCGGGGAAACCAGGCATTTTAGGCCACCTCAGTGCAACCCTTAGGCAAGTCCTTGACAAGTCGGGTGCAACCCTTAGGCGCATTTAACCCACTCTCGCTCATATCCTGATCCCAAATATCCCAAACATCCCACCCATCCCAGTTCAGACAATTTAGTACCTTTGCTCTCCCTTAAAGCAGATTATAAATCTATGGAACTAAGCAAGAACTATCAGCCTGAAGGCGTAGAGGACAAATGGAGTAAGCATTGGAAATCAAAGAGATATTTCAACAGCACCCCCGATGAGCGCAAGCCGTTCACCGTGGTGATACCCCCACCCAATGTAACCGGGGTATTACACATGGGCCATACCCTCAACGAAACGGTGCAGGACATACTGGTGCGTAAAGCCCGCATGAGCGGCTTTAACGCCTGCTGGGTACCCGGCAGCGACCATGCCTCTATTGCCACTGAAAGCAAGGTGGTGCAAATGCTGGAAAAGGAAAAAGGCATTAAAAAAAGCGACCTCACCCGCGAGGAGTTCCTGAAACATGCTTACGAATGGAAAGAAAAATACGGCGGCATCATTTACCACCAGATTGAAAAACTGGGCTGTAGTGTTGACTGGGACCGGGTTTCCTTTACCATGGACCCCGATTATTACAAAGCTGTTATCAAGATCTTTATTGACCTCTACAATAAAAAAATGATCTACCGCGGCGCCCGTATGATCAACTGGGACCCTGCCGCCAAAACTGCGCTGAGTGACGAAGAAGTGGAGTATAAAGAGATACAGGGCAAACTGTATTATGTAAAATACGCGGTAGCAGCAGCCGATGGCCAGCCTACGGCCGAATTCGTTACCATTGCTACCCAGCGCCCCGAAACCATCATGGGCGACTCCGCCGTGTGCGTAAACCCCAACGACGAACGTTTTGCCCACCTGAAAGGCAAAAAAGTGATCGTTCCCCTGGTGAACCGCGCCGTTCCGGTGATCTTCGACGACTATGTTGACCCTGCATTTGGTACCGGCGCCTTAAAAGTTACACCCGCGCACGACATCAACGACTATAACCTGGGGTTGAAACACAACCTCCCGGTAATTGATACCCTCAACGAAGACGGCACCCTGAACGAAGCCGCCGAGGTATTTGTGGGTATGGACCGTTTTGCTGCCCGTAAAAAGGTAGTTGAGACGTTGCAGGAGCAGGGTTTGCTGATAAAAGAAGAAGAATACACCACCCGCATCGGGCTGTCGCAACGCAGCATGGCGGTGGTTGAACCCCGCATTTCCACCCAATGGTTTGTGACCATGCGTCCGCTGGCCGAAAAAGCGCTGGCTGCCGTAACCAGTGGCGAAGTGCGCATTCACCCCGGTGATAAATTCATGGCCACTTACAAATACTGGCTGGAGAATATTAAAGACTGGTGCATTAGCCGGCAACTCTGGTGGGGACAACGCATTCCCGCCTGGTACGACGACAAAGGCAATTGTTATGTAGCCGAAACTGAGGAAGAAGCAGTTCGCCAATGGTCTACCAATACAAATTCCATAAATCCTCCCGGTAAACAGGATAACCCATATGTGGCGCATCCCCTGAAACAGGATGACGATGTGCTCGATACCTGGTTCTCGAGCTGGTTATGGCCTATTGAAGTTTTCAAAGGGGTTACTCATCCCGGCAATCCTGATATCAATTATTACTACCCTACTTCAGTACTGGTAACCGGTCAGGATATCATTTTCTTCTGGGTAGCCAGAATGATTATGGCGGGTATGGAATACATGGAGGTTAAACCATTCAGTGATGTTTACTTCACGGGTATGGTGCGTGATAAACTGGGCCGTAAAATGAGTAAGCAGCTGGGTAACTCACCCGATCTGCTGATGCTGATCGATAAGTTCGGCGCCGATGCGGTTCGCTTTGGTATCATGATCTCCTCCCCTGCCGGTAACGACCTGTTATTTGATGAAACCTCTCCCGAACAGGGAATGAAGTTCAATAACAAGATCTGGAATGCGCTGAAGCTGCTTCAACTATTTGAAGCCAAGATCGGCGAAACGCCATCCACCGGTCAAACCCCATTTGCTATTACCTGGTTTGAAAACAAGCTGCAGGCAGCCAAAGCTGAAATTGAACAACACTATAAAGACTTTAAACTCAGTGAAGGTTTAAAGACCATCTATTCGCTGATCTGGGATGATTTCTGTGCCTATTACCTGGAATGGATAAAACCTGGTATGGACCAGCCCATGGACAAAGCAGTGTACGAAAAAACCGTATCATTCTTTACTGAACTGATGCAACTGCTGCACCCATATATGCCATTCGTTACAGAAGAGATCTATCATTTACTGGCGCCTCGTACTGAAGACCTGTGCGTAAAACAATTCACAGCGCCACAAGCCTTCGATAAAATCGTATTACAGGAGGGTCAATTGTTGATAGATGTGATCACCGGTTTGCGCGATGTAAGAATAAAGAATGAGATAAAATCCAAAGAACCCATTAAACTGCATGTACAGAGCGAAAACAAGGAGCTGTTCAAAGCCATTGAAACAATATTGCTCAAACAGGTAAATATTGATCAATTAACATTTGTTTCAGAGCCTGTAGTACAAACCATTACAGCGGTTATAGGTAAGGATAAGTTTTACATTGAAACTGAACGTGCTGTAGATACCGGTACACAAAAAGAAGAGCTGGAAAAAGAGCTGGAAAGGCTTAAAGGCTTCCTTGAATCAGTTAATAAAAAGTTAAGCAATGAACGCTTCGTACAATCTGCAAGGCCAGATGTCGTTCAATTAGAGCAAAAGAAAAAATTGGATGCCGAAGAAAAGATCAAGGTCCTTGAGGATAGCCTGTCAAACCTCTAACTGTAAACAAACCCCGGTTTCAACTATATTAAAAAGCATGCTGCTTATGGCAGTGTGCTTTTGTTGTTTCAAGCCGGGCGCCGTGGCGCAAACAAAGTACAGTCTCGATCAACACATATTGATAGAGATGATGGAAAGCCGTAATGCCGGCGCTACCAAAGTGTTCAAGGATATTAGCAATACCACGGAAATGATGAGTATTGCCGTTCCGGCCGCCGTGGTGATCGCGGGGCTTATCGACAACAACAGTAGTACCCTTAAAAAAGGATTGTACCTGGCCGAGTCGGCAGCCGCCACCACCTTTGTTACCTTTGGTATGAAGTATGCCTTTCAACGGTCGCGCCCTTATATGGTAACGCCTGGGCTTACCAAAGTCTCTGGAGGCGGTGGTCCTTCGTTCCCATCGGGACATACCTCCCTGGCCTTTGCTACCGCCACTTCATTAACCCTGGCATTTCCCAAATGGTATGTAGCCGTTCCGGCCTATGCCTGGGCCGCATCCGTGGGTTATTCAAGAATGTACCTGGGCGTGCATTACCCCAGCGATGTACTGGCAGGCGCCGTAATAGGCGCCGGCAGCGCCTGGTTAATGTACAAGGCCAACAAGTGGTTGTTCAAAAAGAAACCCGGCATTAACGACCTTCGTCCGGCCCTTTAACCGGAGTCGGAAGTCGGCAATCGGGAATGGTGAATGTTGGATCTGCTTAGCTAAAGGCTATGTGGATTGGTGGGGTTTTCGGCAAACGGGAAACGTGAAATCCCGACAAGTCGGGACAGGCTGTGAAAGGACTCGCGCGCAATTCGAATGAACCTCAAAACCAAAGAACTAAAAAACTAACAAACTCAATAACTTAAACTGATCTCTGTATTTCCTGGTTAACTTGTTAACTTGTCAACTTCTATCAACTTACTTCTGAATTAATACAGAATCAGGTTACATATTACGATTGAAACTTAAAATATGAACATCCGTTACCTGCTATTGATAATAGCATGCATATCACTTATACAACCAGCTGTGCAGGCGCAACGCACCAGTCTCGATGTGCAGGTATTAGATGAAATGATGGAACACCGGCATGAAGACCCGGTGGAACTCTATCAGCATATTTCCAACACCACGAATTACATCAGTATGCTGGTACCCGTATCGGTACTGGCAACGGGTCTTGTACGGGACGATAAGGTCACCATCAACAAAGGACTGTTCCTGGCGGAAAGCCTGGCAGCTTCTTCCCTTATAACTGCAGGTCTGAAATATACCTTCAAACGGCACCGGCCCTTTGCCGATCATCCGTTTATTATTCCCGCCAGTGATGGCGGCAGTCCTTCCTTTCCATCGGGACATACCTCTGAAGCATTTTCCACCGCTACCTCATTAACCATGGCTTATCCCAAATGGTATGTGGCCGTGCCGGCCTATGCCTGGGCCGCATCCGTTGGGTATTCAAGAATGTACCTGGGCGTGCATTATCCCAGCGATGTATTGGCCGGAGCAATCGTGGGCGCCGGCAGCGCCTGGTTAATGTATAAGGTAAACAAGTGGTTGGTCAGCAAGAAACCGGCATCTGTCCTAATTAATTAACAGCCGGGTCGTAAGTCGTGAAACGGCAAACTGCGACACGGCCAAAGCAACTTCTTAGCTGTAAGCCATTTTCTTATTACCCTGTACCTTTATCAACACTATCAACCCTATTAACTTCTTACTTGCGTCTCGCAAACCTTCTTCCTCGTCACCTCTTCAACTGTTAACTTATCAACAAGTTAACGTGTTAACTTGTCAACTCGTCAACTGATCAACTGGTCAACTCTTTACCCCTACCCCCAGTCGCTTTTGACGCATATCCCCATTTTGTTCCCCCCATCTCCTACTGGCAAAAGAATTGCTTTGTAGCTCATTTCATAGCCCAGTTACTTTAAAAAAACTTTTAAAACTAACCTCTTTACAAAATGAAGCAAGACATTTCAAAACTCCTTCAAAAGAAAAAGAAAAACATTTTAGAAGATTGGATAAGCCTGCAGCTCGCAGATGCCGGATTACGTGAAGACCTGATGAGTAACGATGAGCTGCGCGAACAGAGTGCTGAGTTGCTGGATGCGTTGTTGCAAGGT
>NZ_JBJMLX010000048.1:0-9604 GCF_045805085.1 Niastella sp. | reverse complement strand
GATCAAAGAACGAGGTGGCATTGCCATGGTGCAGGACCCTGCAGAAGCAGCGGTTGCCGCCATGCCATTCAATGCATTAAGGGCAGTAAAAGTTGATTACACCTTACCGGTCGCACAAATAGGTCCAATGCTGGCAAAATTATCTTTAGAACCGGTAAAGGAGATCAAATACCTGAATGAGGAAGAAAACAAAAAAACGGAAATGGAATTGCATATTGCGCAGGAGGATGAGAATAAGGTGCATCCATTTTTCGGACTGGAAAAATTAAGCCCGTTCTCATGCCCGGAATGTAAGGGGGTTTTGGGGATAATCAATGATGGCAAACTGGTTCGTTACCGTTGCCATACCGGCCATGCGTATTCCGCTGATAGCCTCCTTGCTTCTATTACAGAGAAAACCGAAAATACCCTTTGGAGCGCAGTGAGGGAAATGGAAGAAACAGCCATGCTGCTGAATCACCTGGGCGACCACTTTGCCGAAAACAACAATACGCATGAGGCGGCCCTGTATTTTCAAAAAGCAAAAGAAGCGCTTCAACACAGCCGGCAGGTCAGGGCAATTATCCATGACCATGAACAGCCAGGTATGGAGAAAATAGCCTCTACTAAAAACGAAACCGGAAAGACCGGCGGATCAATAACTTATAAATAGGCGGTTGGTTTTTTCAATTCTTCCATAACAGGTAAATTGCAGTATAATCTATTATAATGGGTAATTTCAACAACGAAGTTCCTGATAGCCCGGCCCCTCATAAATTCCTCGTGGTTGGCATTGGCGCCTCTGCCGGTGGTATTCAGGCGCTGAAAACTTTTTTTGAACATGTGCCGGCCGACTCCGGCATTGCGTATGTAGTTATCCTGCATTTATCACCTTCCCACGATAGCAAACTGGCAGAAGTGATCAGGTTATCGGCAAAGATCCCCGTACAACAGGTACTTGAAAGAACAAAGATAGAACCCGATTGCATTTTCGTAGTTCCCCCCAATCAACACCTGGTGATGGAAGACGGACATATTAATGTTTCCCCTAACATACAAACAGAAGACCGTAGAGCACCCGTAGATATTTTTTTCCGCACCCTGGCAGAAACGCAGGGCCCGTATGCCGTATGCGTGATCCTTTCCGGTACCGGCGCCAATGGCTCAATGGGCCTTAAACGAATTAAAGAAATGGGCGGCGCCGCCTTTGTACAAAACCCGCGCGAAGCAGAATTTAATGAAATGCCCCGCAACGCCATTTCATCCGATATGGTAGATGCGGTATTGTTTGTTTCGGAGATCCCGGGCAGGATCATTAATTATAAAAACAACCTGGGCATGGTGCAAATTCCGGTAGAACCCCAAAACCGGGACGAAACAGTACAAAATGCGTTACGGGAAATATTTGTGCAGCTACGGGTGCGTACCGGCCATGACTTCTCTAACTATAAACGGCCTACCTTATTACGACGCATTGAACGCAGGATCAGCGTTTGCAATCTACCAGATCTGATCGCTTATGCTTCCTTTTTGCAGGACCATCCTGATGAAATAAATGCACTGATGAAAGACCTGCTCATTTCGGTCACCAATTTTTTCCGCGATAAAAAAGTATTCGAGACCCTGGAACTGGAAATTTTACCGGCCATCCTGAAAAATAAACAGCATGAAGACCAGGTAAGAATATGGGTAGCCGGCTGCGCCACGGGAGAAGAAGCCTATTCATTGGCCATGATATGCGCCGAGCAAACGATGCATGTGATAGATGCGCCAAAAGTACAGATATTTGCCACCGACATTGATGAAGACGCCATTCAACAGGCCAGGGAAGGCGTTTATACCATCAACGATGCAGCCGATGTATCAATAGAAAGACTACGGCGTTTTTTCAATAAGGAAGGAGAAAGATACCGCATACGCAAAGAAATAAGAGAGCTGGTTTTGTTTGCCAATCATAATTTCATCAAGGACCCGCCCTTTTCCCATCTCGACCTCATAAGCTGCCGCAATGTGTTGATCTATATGAACCGGGTTGCGCAGGAACGTGTTATGGAAACGTTTCATTTTGCCCTCAATACCGGCGGATTCCTTTTTCTGGGAACGTCAGAATCAGTGGAGTCATCCAATAATATGTATGATATAGTAAGCCGGGAACATCATATTTTCAAAAGCCGTCCATCAATTGTTCGCGCGTATCCTATCCCGGATACCATACCAGCCCTGCACACCGGCCAGTCGAAGGTGGGCGTTTCAGGTAAAGAAAAAACGAACCGGCTGCTGGAACGGTTAACTTATGGCGAACTTCATCTTCGATTGCTTGAACAATATGCACCGCCTTCGTTAGTAATTAATAGAGAATACGATATCGTACATTTATCGGAGCGTGCAGCGCCGTATTTACAGTTTACCGGCGGAGAAATTTCTCAAAACCTGTTACGGCTTGTACGGCAGGAACTGCGTTTTGAGCTGCGTTCGGCACTGTACCAGGCCATCCAGCAAAAAACTGCCGTTGAAGCCAAAGGACTAAGAGTGAAACTGGAAGACCGGATAGAAACCCTCAATATCCATGTAAAACCGGTGTTCAGGGAAGACGATATTGCTCACGAATATATTCTGGTGCTGTTTGAGAGAACAGAGGAAGAGCCTGCCCAACGGGAAGTGATCCTGCGATCAGATGAAGCAGTATCACGCCACCTCGAAGAAGAACTGATGCTGTTAAAAGTTCAGTTACGAAACTCCAATGAACACCATGAGTTACAGGCAGAAGAACTGAAAGCATCGAATGAAGAATTGCAGGCAATGAATGAAGAACTACGTTCGGCCGCAGAAGAGCTGGAAACGAGCAGGGAAGAATTACAGTCAATAAATGAAGAGCTCAGAACGGTAAACCAGGAACTGAAAATAAAGATCGAGGAAACCAGCCTTTCCAGCAATAACCTGCTAAATCTTATCAACTCCGCCAATATAGGCACCATCTTTCTGGACCGTAGTTTCAGAATTGCCATGTTCACCCCTGCGGTGCGCGAGATCTTTAACCTTATTCCCTCAGACTTTGGCCGTCAATTATCCGACATTACACACAGATTGCAATACCACGACCTGTTGAAGGATGCTGAAAGCGTAATGGAAAAGCTTACCGTCATCGAGCGGGAAGTAAAAAACACCGAAGGCCAGATCTTTATAATGCGGGTATTGCCCTATCGTACTGCCGAAGATCACATCAACGGCGTGGTGATCACCTTTATCGACATCACCTCCCGTAAACAGGCAGAAGAAGCATTGCGCCAGTCGAAAGAAAGAATAGAGAAAGCTTTCTCCATTGAAACGGTAGGCATTCTTTATTTTAAACCGAATGGGGAAATTACCGGCGCCAACGATGCATTTTTGCAAATGTGCGGCTTTACCCGGGAAGATGTAAACCAGGGGCGGCTGCGCTGGGACGAAATAACACCTGAAGAGTTCTTGCCCGGGTCACGTAAAAAAATGGACGAATTCATGTCTACGGGCCGTATTGTTCCTTATGAAAAACAATACATCAAAAAAGATGGCGCCCGTTGGTGGGCATTGTCTTCCGCCAGCCGGATCAGTGAGGAAGAAGGCGTTGAATTTATCATCGATATCACTTCCCGGAAATTACTGGAACAACAAAAAGACGGGTTCATTGCTATTGCCAGCCATGAATTGAAAACGCCTGTTACCAGCATCAAAGTATATGGAGAGGTTTTACAGGAAAAGCTTGAACAGACAAACAACCCTGAGCACCTTATACTGGTTAAAAAATTAAATAACCAGATCGATCGCATGGCCCATCTTATCGTTGATCTGCTGGATACCACCAAGATCGTGAAAGGGCAATTAACTTTAAAATTACAAAATATTGATATCAACGACCTGATCAATGAGCAGGTGGAAGAAATAAAACGCATTTCGAACAATCATCAGTTTATTGTGAACCTTGACAAACCCGGTAATATAATCGCCGACAGGGAGCGCATGGCACAGGTATTAACCAATTTGCTGTCAAATGCAGTGAAGTATTCCGCTCCCGAAAGCAAGATCACTATCACCACCAGGAACACTAAAAATGCCATTATGGTAAGTGTGCAGGACAATGGCATTGGCATTCCGGAAAACATGATCGACAACGTATTCAATCGTTTCTTCAGGGTCTCGAACCCGAAAATTCAAACTTACCCGGGCCTGGGCCTGGGTTTGTACATCAGTGCACAGATCATTGAACGGCACGGTGGCACTATTTCAGTGGAAAGCAAAGAAGGTGAAGGCAGCACCTTCTATTTTACGCTTCCCGCTAATAAAGCAGAAGGCAGTTGACGGGTTGAGCAGTTGACGAGTTGACGAGTTAACAAGTTAACTTTTGTATTCCTGGTCAACTGATCAACTGATCAACTGGTCAACTGGTCAACTTATCATTTATTTCAACTGAATTCCCTGTGCTTTCAAATGCTGGTATAATAACAGATTGATCGCGCTCTTCGCTTCCCCCGCCTTACTGATATCAACACACCAGAAATAAACGGTGAGGTCGAAACCATTGTCGCTTACTTTGGTGAATAATACAGAAGGTTCCCGGTTCTCATATACAAAGTGCGAAGCCAGGATGGCTTTTTTAATGGCGTTGGTCACCACTTCCATATCGTTATTACCGGTTACGCTCAGGTTTAACTGGATCCGTTGCTGGTTGTTGCTCAGCGTCCAGTTTACGATCTGTTGCGACAGCACATCCCCATTGGGAATAATCACTTCTGCACCATCACCGGTCAGGAGGGTGCTTGACCGTAAACCAATTTCCCGTACCCTTCCCTGTTTATCGCCAATTTGCACCACGTCGCCAATTTGCAGCGGACGGTCGAAAATGAGGATGATACCCGATACAAAGTTATTTACAATATTCTGCAACCCTAAACCGATACCAACACCCAGGGCGCCCAGCACGATGGTGATCTTATCAACCGGCACGCCTGAAGCAGCCACTGCCAGCAGATACCCCACGCATAACAAAATAAGGCGCGCTATCAACAGGCGGGAACGTTGTCCTTTGTTGTGGATCTCATCATCTTCTGTAGTGCCGGTATCGCCAAAAAAGAAACCCACGTATTTCTGCAGCAGGTGCGCGAACCAGATAATGAAGAAGAACAGCAACACGCCGCCTAACGTAAATTCGGCACTGCCAATACTACGCGGGGTGGTAAGGAACACGCCCAACGTATCCATCACCGATGTATAGATATTCAGGTTGGTGGTGAATACGATCAGCCACAGGATCACCGTAAGGAACAGGATGGGCCGGCGGAAGCCAGTGAGCACAGGCTGAAAATTCAACCGGCTTTTCATATTGCGGCGTAAGCGGCTGGCAACAATTTGTTGCAGGATGGCTTCCATGCATATTTTGCTGAACACGGCCAACCCGATCGCCTGGGTAAAGGCAAAAATGGCGGCGCTCCCCAGTATTTGGGCCAGCGAAACCCGGCCGGCCATATTGCACAACACACTTACCAGGTTCATAATATTATGCAGGTTTATCACAAACTTCAGGAAGCCGCGCATCGGCAGGTTCTGTTGTATTTGCGAAAGGAACAACATGCCAAATACTACTGACAGTATATTCAGCAAGATCAACCAGGTGCGTTGCCCCAAACCAGGATCGGCCATATGATGGGTGAATGAAAAACAGATGTACAGTACCACCATGACTATCCAGTACAGGAACAGCCGGCGGGGCCATTTCTTCCAGCAGATGATGGTGAGAATTACCAGCATCAGGAACTGCATGGATTCAATGTAAACAGAAGGCGCATGCAGATCGAACAATGGCGCTACTGCAAACATCATAATAAAGGCAGCAACGATATAATTATGCGGCAGGTATTCAAATTCCAGGTAACTGAGGTTGTCCATCGCATTCAGGCGCTTCAGCGTTCTGATATTGCGATAGAGCCAGATAAAGAACAACAGGCCGATCAGCAGCAGGAACAACCGCTTTTGGCTACTGTCTTTAAAATAATAATGTAAGGCTTTCCGCTCGCCATCATACGCTTTGCCCAGCGAACTGCGGGCGCTGTTAGAGAGGCTGACCGTATCTTTCTCCCACAGGTAATTGTACTCCTTGCCAAAGATGCGGGCGGTAGAGGTATTTAATAAGGTAGTTACCTTGTCCAGCAATTGGGCGGCAGTCAAAGAATTGGAAGACACATGCGTTTGCAACAAATTAACCGCAGCCAGGGAGCTGCGTAATTTTTGGGTAGAGCCCATGAACAATTCGCGCATGCCTTTTAACTGCGGTTGAAACTGGGCGCGTAATGCCGAATCGCGCCACAGGTGCCGCATCACGGTATCCCCCAGCAGCGTTTTCATGCTGTTGCGCACGTCAACCAGTTTACCTTCGGTACTATCCAGCATTGCCATGTCTTCCCTGCAACTGGCCTGGATGTTCAATAACAGGGTCCTGAACACCTGCAGATTGCGCAGATTAAGCGCGGCGCTGTTGTTAAGCACATTGTCTTTTAATACGGCCAGCATGGAGTCGGTATCTGTCAGCCTCGATCTTATCAATTTCACCTGCAGGCCCAATTCACTTTTGTTCCTCACATTATTAAAGATCAGATAGGTCTTTTCTATTTGTAACTGAAAATCGCTGGTGGTGAGTTTGGCAGAGTCGGCAAATAAAGAAGAAAGCACGTTGTTCCTTCTAAACCGGGCCGTATCCTTCCGGGTGGTATCGGCTGTAAACTTTCTACTGGAATCTGCAGAGGGCGTATGGGGCGTGTGTTGCGCCCAGGCGGGGCACGCTAACAACAGGCTAATGATCAAGATGGCCAAACGGCCAGGCGGCATTCTCATGAATACTAGATTTTTGAACCGCTAAACTATAAAAAGTCAGCTGATAAGTAAAATCATCCTGGCTAACCCGCGTATTTCAGCACCAGCCCGCGCATTTGTTTTAAAGAATATGGCTTTTCAATAAAATCTTCTGCGCCCGCTGCTTTTGAGAATTCTCTTATATCCGGGCTGGCAGACATCATAATAACGGGAATATTCTTTGTTGCTTCCTGGCTTTTCAGGTGTTTGCATATTTCCACCCCATCAACACCCGGTAATTGTTTGTCGATGATAAATATATCCGGGTTCTCAAACTCACCGGAGAGAATATTATTTCCATTGGGGAATACAGTGATCTCGTAGTCAGCGTCGCTGAATATCAGGCTGGTTGAATCCTGTAAGGCAGGGTCATCGTCGATGATTATGATCTTCTTCATGCTGCAATTATTTAAAGGTCGCCCCGGATGCGCGAAGCGGCACGGGAACAACCTTTTTACCCTAAGAGGTGTACTACTGTTATTTCTTTTTATGTAAGTAAGCGATAATATCAGCGCGCATAGGCCCCGCTTTTTCAATAGCGTCTTTGACCTCCTGATGCGTTTTATTGGGAAATTGCTGATGCAAATACTCCACCTCACTGGGATCTTTGGCATCTACGCGGATATCATCTTGCTTGCCTACGTTCTTTTTGTCATCTGCCATAGCTTATTGTTTCCCTATCTAAAAACAAAATCGTGCCATGGGTACACTACAGATGTAGAAAATGTTCCCCACTAAATTTAATTACCGGAAATTAATGTACAGGTTCTAAATTTGCACCATTCAATTAGCTATGGGAAAAGTAAATATACTAATGGCGGATGACGATATAGAAGACCTGGAGTTGATAGAAGAAGCCATATTAAATATAGAACCTGAAGCCATATTGCATAAATTCTTCAATGGCCATTCCGCTATTGAATTTCTGCACGCCGCTCCTGATGATGCGCTGCCCTGTCTGATCATCCTCGACTATAATATGCCTGAGCTAAAGGGATCGGAAGTACTCTCCTACATGTTATCGAAAAAACGGTACGCAACCATTCCCAAAATAGTGTTAAGCACCTCCAATGCTTATATGCATAAGCATGAATGTATAAATAACGGCGCTTCAGAATATATTGTAAAGCCCGACAATATGAAAGAATTGCATGGGTTGGCCCAAAAGCTGTTAAACTACTGCGAAAAAGCCTCTTAATCTGTTGGAAGGTAGATGGTAAAGCAGGCGCCCAGGCCGGGCTTTCCTGTTGCTTCGATATGCCCTTTATAGTTTTGAACTATTTTTTTACTGATTGCCAGCCCGATACCCGATCCCTTTGTATTGGTTGAATTATTGAGCCGTTGAAAGATCTCAAAGATCCTTTCGGCATATGTTTGTTCAAAGCCAATTCCGTTATCTGCCACCGAGATCTTAAAATATTGTTTATGTTTATCCAGCCCGGGTGCTGAAAGGCTGTTGCCATTCACCAGGCTGGATGTTATTCGTATTTCTACATTCCTGTCAGGATGTTTGTATTTGATGGCATTATGGATCAGGTTAAAGAACAGTTGTTTCAGTTGGAAAGGCACGCCCCGAACAACCGGTAATTTTTCTGCCACAAGCATTCCTTTTCCTTCTCCCAGTTCCTCTTTATGCATCCCTGTCACTTCTTCAATTATTTTATTCAGGTCTACGTCTTTATAGCTTTCGGTATTGAAGGTGGACTTGGAATAGATCAGCAGGTCCTCAATGAGGGCTTTCATTCGTTCTGCGGCTTTTAGCGACCGGTTTAAATAATCTCTTGATTTATCATCCAACTGGTTGCCAGGCTGGTCAGCTATGTAATTATTGTAAAGATGAAGTTTGCGCAAAGGTTCCTTCAGGTCATGCGAAGCGGCGTACACAAATTGTTCGAGTTCTTTATTCTGAAACTCCAGCTGCCCCAGGTAATCTTTCATCCGGTCTTCAGCCAGTTTTCTTTCAGTGAGGTCACGGGTCACTTTGGTGAACCCGATCACCTGGCCTTCGTAATTATGAATAGCAGTAAGTACGATACTGCCCCAGAAAGCGCTGCCGTCTTTTCTTTTGCGCCAGCCTTCATGCAATGCCTTGCCCGATTCCCTTGCCACTTCCAGCAATTGTAGCGGCAACCCTTTTTCCCGGTCTGCGGACAGATAAAACTCCTGGAAATTCTTTCCTATAATTTCTTCCTCCTTATACCCTTTTATTTTTTCTGCTCCTTTATTCCAGTTCATGATGGTTCCATCCTTATCGAGCATAAGGATAGCGTAATCTTCTACTTCTTCTACCATTTTATGGTACCGCTCTTCGCTCTTTTTTAATTCTTCTGTTTTTCTTACCAGGTCATGGGTTTTATTTTCCACGAGCCCCTTCTGTTCAGTAATATCATTAAAGCAATTGATGGCGCCTGCCTGATGGCCGGCTTCATCAACAAGCGGCACAACGTTTACCAGGATATAGATGCGGGAAAGGTCGGGCCGTTCGAGGATCAGTTCTACATCTTTTTTGGGTGCCCCGTCTTTCAGGCATTCAGCTGCCGGGAATTGGTCTTGTGGTAAAGGAGTTCCGTTGGGATGATATAATTTATAACAACCGCAGAAACGTTCATTCGGATCCTGCAATTGAGGCCGCCGGCCCCATAACTGCACAGCCTGTTCATTATATCTTTGAATAAGGCCCGCCATATCGCACACACATACAGCTATTGGCATATGATCCAATATATGGCTATCTTTCAGATAATTCATG
>NZ_JBJMLX010000047.1:0-12026 GCF_045805085.1 Niastella sp. | reverse complement strand
GGCGGATCACATTGCCGGCAGCCAAACATTTGCTGGCAAAAGTTTACCTGACAAGAGCCGGCGGCGCCGCTAAACAAACGGGCGATTACGCAAAAGCAGCACAATTGGCCACCGAGGTCATCAGTACCCCGGGCCCGCAGCTCTTACCGGATTGTGCAACAGTATTCGAGCAGGGCCCTGGCGAAAAAAATGCAGAGGTGGTACTCTCGGCACAATACAGCATCGACCCCCTCACCAATACCGGCGGACAACGAAGTCACATGCTTTTTTTAGCGGACTACACCACGCAAAGCGGCATGGTACGCGACCTGGCAAACGGACGGCCCTTTGCCCACTTCAGGCCCACGGAATGGATGACCTCTCTTTACAACAAAACCTACGACGCCCGCTTTGATAAAACATTCCGTACCGTTTGGCTTTGTAATAAAGCAGGTACCTATGCTATCAACAAGGACATCGTTCCCAATAAAACGGTGGCCATGAAGCTCCGCGACACGGCTTTCGTTATTGGCGACAGGGAGTATACTGATGCGGAGCGGAATGCAAAAAATTATACCCTGATACCAAAAAGTAAAATTGTGCGCAATGTAAACGGCGGCGGCAATTACGGTTCGGTTTATCCCACCAATTCAAAATTTTACGACTCACTCCGAACCGATGTAAACAGCCAGGATGGCACTCGTGATTTTATCATTTTTCGGCTCGCTGAAACCTACCTGATTGCGGCCGAAGCGTACATCATGGATGGCAAACCTGAACTGGCGCTGCCATATGTAAATGCTGTTAGAAGAAGAGCGGCTAAGACCGGCGGTACCGTAGCCATTACGGCGGCCAACCAAACTGCGATGGAAGTGACGGTTGCGCAGATGAACCTGGATTTTATTCTCGACGAACGTGCAAGGGAACTGTCGGGTGAGTACATGCGTTGGTTTGACCTTGTGCGTACCAATAAATTGCTGGAACGGGTGAAGCTGTACAACCCAGGTGCCGCCGCGGGCATTAAGCCTTACCATGTGCTACGTCCCATTCCCCAGCAGCAGATAGACCGCACCGAAGGCGGCGCAACAGCCTTCCCGCAAAACGAGGGATACCAGTAAATAAAATTTTTCTTAACATGCTGAAAGTTTCCATATTAGTTGCCTGGTTCCTGTCGTCCGCTGTTTTTTGCCACGGATACAACCACGCGGATAACCGCCATCAGGAAGCGATAGATACGGTCACCCAAAGGTTATTGGCCATTTACTTAAAAGACACTGTTGATGTGGTACAGGTGCAGCGGTATGCGGCCGCTTTGCAAGCAGGCGGAAATTGGCCGGACCTTTCTTTTGTTGACAGGAGTTTAACCCACTGGGACCCCGTTACGCATTTGGAACGACTGCATACAATGGCGCTGGCTTATTGCAAACCGTCTACGGAGTGGTACAATGACAAGCAGCTTTTCGATAAGATCATTGCCGGGCTGGATTATTATTTTTCTGAAAAGCCGGTTGCCAAAAACTGGTGGTTTAATCAGATCGGCGCACCGCAGGAATATATGGTTGTTTTATTGCTTTTGAAAGGGAAAATACAACCGGATAAACTGCTTATGTTTTCATCGCTTTTAAAAGACGAAACCGGCAACGAACGGCATCGCTTCAAGAACCGTACCTGGGTTTCTTCCATCACCATTCACAAGGGTTGCATCGAAAACAATGCGGCGCTGGTTCAAAAAGGGTTTACCTCTTTTGCGTCTACGCTTGTGGTGGTTCCTGAACAAGGGATAGAAGGCATTAAAGCGGATTACAGCGTTCACCAGCACCATGAACAATTGTACTCAGGCGGTTACGGGCTTTCTTTTTTAGACGACGTAGCCACGTTTATGCTGCTGGCACAGGGAACGTCGTTCGCCGCCGTATTTACGCCACAACAAAAAGCGTTGTTGGTAAACCTGCTGCTGAACGGTACGCAATTGTTTGGGTATCGGGGAACTATTGACTTTGGCACCACAGGCCGCGGTATTTCAAGACCCGGTCACACCGAAAATATTTCGGGTAAACTGTTAGATAAAATGGTCATCCTTGACCCGCCGCATGCTGCGGATTACCAGGCCTGGAAAGCGCACGTAAGCGGTGCAGCTTACCCCTCCCGTTATCAGGGCAACAAACATTTTTGGAAAGCGGACATCATGACGCAGCACGGTGCAGGTTATTACTTATCGGCGAAGATTATTTCCAAACGAACACTCGGTACCGAATCGTTGAACGGTGAAAACGGTAAAGGATATTACCTGCCGCTTGGCGCCACCAATATTTTAATCCACGGAAATGAGTATCAAAACATTTTTCCGGTCTGGGACTGGACGAAGGTGCCGGGAACAACGGCCGGCACGAACGGCGATTCCACGTCTTTGGTGAGCTATTTGTATGGCGCCAATGATTTCGGCGGCGGTGTAAGCAACGCGAAGGCAGGCGTTATGGCATTTGATGGGAATTATAGAGGCATCCGCGCAAAAAAAGCCTACTTCTTTTTTAACGATGAAATGTTGTGTCTCGGTGCTGGTATTTCGTCAACGCGAAAAGATCCTATCACAACGGCCGTTAACCAATGTTTCCTCAGCGGCGCTGTAATCGCTGCAGAAGACAACGCAGGCCAAACCCTATCTCCAGGCAAGGCTTCATTCAATCACCTCCGCTGGTTGTATCATGACGGTGTTGGCTATATCTTCCCTGCACAACAAACTGTGTGCGTAAAGCAGGAACCTCAGTCCGGTTCCTGGCGGGAGATCAATGAGGGCGGTAGCGCCATGCGATTGCAGCAGCCGGTATTTAGTGTATGGATTGAGCACGGTAGCCAACCGGCTAACAGCCAATATGCTTACCTGGTAGTACCCAATACGTCACTCACCAACTTCAAAAAGCGAGTGGCTAAATCAACGCCTGTGATTGTTCGGAACGACACCACGGTACAGGCAGTCAGCAGCGGAACAGGAAAACTCAACGCCGTTGTTTTTTATCAACCTGCTGTTGTTGTTCTGCCAGACGGTCTGCAATTGCGGGCAGATAAACCGGTGATGGTGCTGCTGCAACAAACAAACGACGCTTATTACATTACGGTATCCGACCCGCTTTACACACAAAAAGATCTCACGCTCACCATCAATAAACCACTGAAGGGGGAAGAGGCTACTGTTAACGGAGCTTACACAAACCTCCACATTGCTTTTCCACCAGGAGACACCGCCGGACAATCGTACTCCAAAACATATAAAAACCTACATCAGTAAAAACCGATATGACATTGCTGCCATTATTAAAAAATAAAACAGCCATATGAAAAATAAAAAATTTACGCTCTTTTTTTTCCTGTACTGCACATTGCTTGCGCTGATTTCCTTTCAGCCGGCCGCCGCACAAATAAAGCTTTCGCAAGGTAAAGCGGCCACTGCCTCGTCTGTCGAAAGCGCCAGCTATCCTGCCTCGAATGCAATGGACGCCGATCCGGCCACCAAATGGTCTTCCTCCGGTTCCGGCTACAACCAATGGATCTATGTTGATTTGGGCGCTGGCTATGACATCGACTACGTCACCATACAATGGGCCGACGGGCGGTATGCAACCGTGTTCGACGTGCAGGTTTCGAACAATGCTACCACATGGACCAGCCTTAAAACCATTTCGTCCAACACATCCGCAAGTACCGATACTATTGCAGATCTGTCTGGCAATTACCGGTACATAAAATTCAACGGGAGAGGCCGCGCCAATCCGGCCGGTTATCGCATTGCTGATTTCGGTGTTTACGGACCAGCGCCTAACACGCCTGCGCAGCAAGTAAGCATCGATACTATCACTGCAAGGCTTCAAAGCAACTATAATTCGATTGTTCTCGATGCCACGGCACAAAGTAACGTTGCTGGTTGGATGCTGTCTATGCAACCGGATGGCCACTGGGCAAGCATTAATTATGACGATGTCTCTGGCACGGCGTCCTGGAGCCCCTACAAACACCTGAGTCGCCTGAAAACGTTTTCCTATGCGTATTCCAATCCCACGAATCCGTTGTATCACGATATGAGCTTACGCGATAAAATTCAACTTGGCTTACAATATTATTTTTACCGCAATCCCTCTTCTACCAACTGGTACGTACGGGAGATCGGCGCTCCGCTTGACTATATGGTAACGCTCATTATGATGAAGGGTGTCATCAACCACGATTCGCTGCTGCGGTACGCTTCCTATTTGGTAGACCGCTCAGGTTATACATCCTATGAAGCAAAAAACCGCTCCTGGGCAGCTACTATCGCCATTTATAAAGGTTGTACCGAGGATAGGTTCTCTATTGTCAATACGGGCTTTTTCAACATGGCAACCACGCTGGACGTGAAAACGACTGCAGGCCCCGAGGGCATCAAATCAGACAACAGCATTCATGTACACGATTCGGCACAATACGATCAGTTGTATTCGGGTGGATACGGTGCTTCTATGCTGGCCGACCTCGCCGATTTTATTTACCTGTCACGAAGCACAACGTTCAGCGATGTGTTTACAACCCAACGGCAGCAAACGCTCGTTAATGCGACGCTGGGAGGAAACCAGGTATTAGGTTACCGCCAGGCAACAGACTGGGGTACAACCGGACGATACATCTCCAGGCTTAACGGCACCGGCAATATGACAACGTCCACGTTAGACAAAATGATACTCATTGAGCCCGGAGATGCGGCAGCGCTTCAGGCGTATAAAGATCACATAGGCGGAGCCGCTTTCCCGGCCGGCTATGTGGGAAACAACCATTTCTGGAAATCGGATATCATGACCTATCATGGCCCGAATTACTACCTGTCTTCAAAAATTATTTCGCAACGTTCCTGTGGTACGGAAATGCTTAACGGGGAAAACATCAAAGGCTATAACCTGCCGCTTGGCGCTACCAACATCATGACCTATGGAAACGAATACACGGGCATCTATCCCATGTGGGACTGGACACGAATTCCCGGAACCACTGCCGAGTTAAACCAGGCGGCAACCCATCTTTCTGGCTATCTGTTTGGTTCGAATGCGTTTGGCGGCGGCGTGTCGGACAATGTAAACGGCGGCGCAATCGCTTTTGAGCAGGACTATAACGCCGTTCAGGCCAGGAAAGCTTATTTTTTTATGGGTGATGCCATGGTTTGCCTCGGCATCGGAATAAAGGCAACAAAAAGCAATACCATTGCAACGTCGGTGAACCAATGCTATCTGTCGGGCTCCGTTACCATTAACAACGGCGTTACAACGCAGGCTTTCACCGGTTCTTCGCAAGCGTTCAACGATCTTCAGTGGATCCACCACAACAACGTCGGCTATCTTTTTCCCAATGGCGGCTACATGACCCTGGAAGCAAAACCCCAATCGGGTAAGTGGACGGACATTAACACAACGGCTACAGACACCACAACCTATACCCAGAACATTTTTAGCATTTGGTTCAACCACAGCGCTACGCCGGCAAACCGGAGTTATTACTACATCGTTATGCCCGACAAGACCTTACCGGCCTTTCAGTCGACGGTTGCCAATCACGGGTTTGTGTTGGTGCAGAACGACGCGACCATCCAGGCCATACGAAACAGTACATTAAAGAATTACGCGGTCGTTTTTCACGATCCCGGAACGGTTGATATGGGTGATGGCCTGACCATTACCGTTGATAAAATGGCTTTGGTATACATTCACAAATATTCGGGCAACTATAAGATTTCCGTTGCCGATCCGCTGTATAGCCAAAGCAGCGTGGCAATAAAAGTCAATAAAGACCTGAGCGGCCCGAACGCTGTTTATGCAAACGGGGTAACAACTATCAACATAACTTTTCCCACCGGTGATTTAACCGGGAAGACGGTGTCGGGTTTTTATCAGATCAACAGCGGGGCAGTGGGAGAGGTATTGGGACAAAGTGCGGCGGAAGATAACACGCTTTCCTTATATCCTAATCCGGCCACAAACAATGTTGTCGTCAAAGGCTTAAACAGCCCGGCGCTTCTACAGGTATACAACGCTGCCGGTAATCTTGTGCTTCAATCGAAAGGGAAAAATGTAAATATAAGATCGCTCCCGGCCGGGTACTACTCGTTGCACATGGTGCTGGTAAACGGCAAGGTCATAAATAAGCATTTCATCAAAAAGTGAGGTGATTGATAAGTGAGGCGATCGATATGATCTAAAAAAGAAATTATGATAAAAAGAACTGTAGTGACGGCGATGCTTTGTTGGGTGGCGCTCCTGGCAAAAACGCAGGATCTATCTCTGCTCCGGCGCGATTCCGTTCTTTCCCTGATGCGGAAAGTTGCCCGCTGGCAAATGAATGAATTTGCCGAAGGCCGGGTTTTAAAAAGTAAAACGGAATGGGAAAACGGCGCTTTGTACACCGGAATCGTGGCCCTGATGCATACTGATACCGAAAAGCAACCATATCGCGATTTCCTGTACGGCATCGGTGAAGACAATAACTGGAACACGGGCAAGATTCGATTGTTCGCCGATGACTATTGTGTGGCGCAGATGTATACCCAATTGTATATGGATTACAGCGAACCAAAGATGATTGCCCGGTGGCGGGCATTGGCCGATACCATTGTGGAGCATGCCTTCAGCGAGTCGCTTGCCGTAGTGCCCAATATCAATCACCGCGAATGGGCCTGGTGCGATGCCTTGTTTATGGGGCCACCGGCACTGGCCTATCTATCTACCGCCGTGGGTGATTTGCGGTATATAAAAAAAGCAGACTCATTGTGGTGGAAAACATCGGCCTACCTGTATGACAAAGAAGAGCGGCTGTTTTATCGCGATAGCCGTTTTTTTGACCAGAGAGAAAAAAATGGCCGAAAAGTCTTTTGGTCACGCGGCAACGGATGGGTTATGGGTGGATTGGTGCGAATGATGGACAACATGCCTAAGAACTTTAAGAACCGAAAAATGTACGAAAGACAATTTAAGGAAATGGCGGCGCGGATCGCTTCCCTTCAGCAGCCCGATGGCAGTTGGCACGCTTCGCTGCTCGACCCGGGATCCTTCCCTGAAAAGGAAACAAGCGGTACCGGCTTTTATGCTTATGCGCTGTGCTGGGGCATGAACCATCAGCTATTGCCAAAGAAGAAATTCCTCCCCGTAGTAGAAAAGGCGTGGGCGGCAATAAAAAGCGCCTTACACCCGGATGGCAAGTTGGGCTTTGTGCAAAACGTAGGTGACAAACCCGTTGGCGCTGGTTACGAAAGCTCCAATGTGTATGGCGTTGGCGCCCTGCTGTTGGCCGGAAGTGAAATTTATAAATTAAAACTATAGCGTTGTCCCGTTCTTCCGGTAAAGACAAATGTTGTAGTGAGATGATCTCAAATTAGAACAATGAAGAAGGCTCTTATTGGCTTATTCGCAATTCTTATATTGGCTGGTTGCGCAAGCTATGCACAAGTGTACAACGTGAAGGATTTCGGCGCTGTACCCGATGGTAAAACAGTAAACACAAAAGCCATTCAGCGGGCATTTGACTCCTGTAGCAAAAACGGTGGACAAGTGCTTATTCCCGTTGGTGTTTTTTTATCCGGTACGCTTTATTTTAAAAGCAATGTGCACATTAAAATTGAGCCGGGCGGCATATTAAAAGGCAGTGCGGCTTTTGAAGATTATCCCGACAATAAAGTAAACTATAAAAATGCATTTACGCATTACCCGGATGGAAAGCAATACCCAAACAAAGCATTTTTATTTGCCGAGGGCGTACAGGATATTTCTATTACCGGCGGAGGTGCCATTGACGGAAGCGGAGACAGTCCCGGGTTTCAGTTGGGCGACGACAGCACACTGGCCAGCCGCACACGACCCTGCCTATTGTTAATTATTGACAGCAAAAAGATCAGGCTGTCAGGTATTCAACTACGTAACTCCGCCTATTGGATGCAGAACTACCTGGGTTGCGAAGATCTGGAACTGCGCAACCTGAACATTTTTAACCAAAGCAATTATAACCAGGACGGAATAGACATTGATGCAAAGAATGTACTGATTGAAAATTGCGTAATTGATGTGGATGACGATGGCATTTGTTTTAAAAGCCACGACAGGAACCGCCCGGTCGAAAATGCTGTTGTGCGCAATTGCACCATTGCCAGCAATTGCAACGCCATTAAGTTCGGCACTATGTCTCTCGGCGGTTTAAAAAACCTGACGGTTTCAAATTGCACTATTAAAAGGGCGTCAGCCGACCATATTCGCCAATGGCAAAAGAAACTGGCCTTTATTGAGCAGCCTGTTACGGTTATTTCCGGCATTGCCCTGGAGGCTGTGGACGGTGGGGTTGTAGAGGACGTGAAGATCTCCAATATTCAAATGAAAGACGTGCAAACGCCCCTTTTCATTGTGCTGGGCAGGCGTGGCCGCAAGCAGCCCGGCGAGGTAGGTGAGGCGCCGGTAGGCAAGATCCGGAATGTTGTCATCAGGAACGTCACGGCCGTTAGCCACAGCAAAATGAGCAGTTCGATAACGGCCTTTCCCGGGGCGTACGTGGAGAATATTGTTCTGCAACATATTTCGATAAGCGGAATGGGAAAGGGAACGCTTAGCGAAGCCAACCTGCCTTTGAAAGAAGCGCCAACCAGCTATCCCGAAAACCGGATGTATGGTGAGGTATATCCCGCAAGCGGCTTGTTCATCCGGCACGTAAAAGGCATTACCCTTCAAAGCATCTACTTACGGGTACGAAACAGCGATAGCCGGCCGGCAATTATCCTGGACGACGTAATGAATGCCAAAATGCATCTTTAACCGCCGAGATTCCCGACATAATTTCGATTCCTTGCCAACAAGAATTGATAATACAGGAAAATTAGAAATTGATGGTTATGGTGTAGAACGCGGTACATGCGTTTTGTTAAATAATTTTGAGGCCCTTCTGTGGAGAATGTTAATTAAATTTGGGAACAGACGCTTTTTTGCCGTTTAAATAACGAGATTAGCGTAGTTAGCTATGCGAAGAGCATATTGATAATTTATTTTATAAATATTCTTTGGTGAAACTTATTATGAATAAAAAAAACCAAAAATATGAAAGCAGACAAAATCGAGAAAGACATCAAAATCTTTTACGTAACAGCTAAATCTTTTCCCGATGGCATACAAGATGCCCATGACAGGCTTCATACAATGGTGCCATTCTCGAAAGAAAGAAAATATTTTGGCATTTCCAGACCAGAAAATGGTAAAATTATTTATCGTGTTGGTACTGAAGAAACCTTTGCAGGAGAATCAGAAAAATATCAGTGTGATACTCTTATAATTAAAAGTGGTAATTACGTTTCTACAGTCGTAGAAGATTTTAGAAAAGATAAAACCAGCATTAGTAAAGCATTTGAAGAGCTGCTTAAACAACCGAACTTAGACCCCGAAGGTTACTGTGTGGAATGGTATGCTAACGATAAAGAAGAAGTTAAATGCATGATTAGGCTTAATCAATAAGAGTTTACTTATCAAGCGGAATTAATAATTGACTTATGCAGGTTTTCTTTCGACCGTTTGCAGGTGTGATTGGAATGTTAGCATATGCGTTTCTTATTAATGGAGTAATGAGATTAAAAGTTAAGCAAAGCTTTGTCTCTTTTTTGCTATGGGCAATGTTAGATACTATTGCGACAGTAACAACAATAGTTGAAGGTGGTAATTACTGGCTTCCATTATCCAATGCTTTAGGTGGCATAATTGTTAGCATTTTGCTGGCTATAAAAAAGCAGATTTCGTTTTCCTGGGTTGAAGCATTGACGGCAGTCTTGGTTATTATTTGCCTGATAGTTTGGCATTTTTCCGGAACCAAAGCAGGAATTATCTCAAGTAGTCTCGCGGTTGTTATTGCAAGCATTCCACAAATGGTCGAAACTTACGAAACACCATCGAAGACACCCACCGGTGTTTATATTATTTTTTTAACCGCAAATATTATATCTTTTGTTGCCGGAAAAGATTGGACAATTCAAGAGCGGTTTTATTCGGGATGTACTGTTTTCTTATGCTTAGTGATTGTATTATTTTCAATAAGAAATTTCAAACAAAAGACCATGCATGAATAACAGCTGCTAGCACGGTAAAGCACTGAACGTCAGCGCTTTTTTTGTACTGCCAAGGCTGGCGAATAGACAATAAACAATAAAAACAGCCACCGGGAGTTTAATTACATAATTTCCAATTAAACATATTGAATGTATAAAAAGAGGTAACTACTAATGCGGGGGTCAGATTTTTAGCCAATAGGATTTTAGGCCTCCAAGCCGTTTATCTGTATATGCGATTCCCATTTATTGTACCCTTTATTTTGCAAGCCAGTTTTGTCTGGCACAAATCGATCGATCCCATAAATCAATATATTACACATCTATTATACCCCCTTGTTATTTTCTACCCCCCTTTTTTAAGAATTTGTCTCCTATCGCGCTCCTGAATACCCGGTAAATTTAGAGCCTAACGATTAAAACCATTTGTTATGAAAAAATTATTCTATGTAATGTATGTATCGGGTTGCCTCTTGCTTTTGGGTAGCTGCACTAAAAGAAATAATCAGGCAGTTGAAGCGTCCGATGACGCTAATGCCAGCGTGGTACCCACTGAATCTGTAGGCGCCGCAGGTATTTCGGGGTTAAACTGGGCCGATGGAAGAGATAATTTTGTAGATGGCTGGGTGATCCCCTCTGGTTTAACGGCCGGTGACAGCTATAGTACGGTGGTTGCCAAAACAGATGCTATCCTGAACGGTTTTTCGGGCCGGGTAAGCGGGGTAAACACGATCCGTATTCCGGTTAATCCGCCTTCTGTAGCCGAAAGTTGGTGGGGAAGTTATACCGGGGCTATAGATAAAGCCACCGGTAAAGGTTGGAAAGTTATTATCGCTTGCTGGGAAAGCGCCTCCTCGAAGGATGGTAAAATTGATAACACAACCGACTTCTGGAATATGTGGAGCACCATTGTAAATAAATACCAGGGCAACGGCAATGTATACTTCGAACCGTTTAATGAACCGCATGGATATACATTGAGTCAATTGACAGGTATATATGCACAGTTCCTTTCAAATTTCCCTACTGTTCCAAAAGGCAGGATAATATTGGACGGTCAGGGCTACTCTGAAAATGTTACCGGTGTTGGTGCGGATAGCCGGTTTAACAGTTGTTTGCTGGGGTTGCATAACTATGCTTACTGGGCTACACATAGCGCCGCTGATTGGAGGACCGACTGGAGGAACCGGATAGGAAGTTATGGAAGCCGCACGGTTATAACTGAATTCGGCGCCACTATGAATTCAGGAAAAGATTACCAAAATGGTTCACAATCTGATAATGAAATTGCGTATATCGTTTCAACCAGCGACGTTTGCAGGAACGATAAAATTGCAAGCGTTTACTGGCCAGGTTTGCGCGACAACGATTCCTATAGTTTGTTAAAGCGTGGAGGAAGTGGTACCAGTATTACTATTTCTACCGTTAACTCCTCCGGCGTTTTCAGGTTACGTTATGGTTGGGGGTTATAAATGATAGGAGCGTAGTTGTCCTGAATACAGGATAACTACGTTTTCTCAAGGCTTATGTTTCAAACAATGGGTGAGCTAATTAAAGCCGCATACATTGAATCCCTGCGGTACATGGATGGGCGTTCTCCTATTTTTTCGATCCTGGAAAAGCCTGCATCTCCAAATATCGACTGTGCACGCGCAAATGAAACAGGGAAAGGTACCCATTGATTTCCGCTGTCGGTATCGTATTCGATCAGAATAAATACGCCTGCGCCATTGCGTAAATAGTTTTTTAATTGTTTGATACATCCTACCTGTTCTTTTACATAGTGAAGAGAATTTGCCATTAATATACCGTCAAGAGGAGGAATGGGTAATTTATCTTTCACAAAATCCGCCTGGTGAAAAATGATCGGGGGATAATGTGGGAGGTTAGGTTGCTTATACAAATCAACCGCATGAATAGTTGAACCGGGTGGTAAAAGGGTGAATAAGGCTTCTGAGAATAATCCCTT
>NZ_JBJMLX010000046.1:0-5163 GCF_045805085.1 Niastella sp. | reverse complement strand
TGATGGTACAACCAATAGTTAGAGGCACTTCGATATTGGTGGCATAATTGGGCCGCACTACTATTAAATGATCAGTTGGGGTAAGCAGGGCAGTATTAATAATAAACAGCGCGCCGCAGGCGCCATTGGTAAGCAGCACCTGGTCGGGGTATAAACCACCTGCTTCCGTCGCCAGCATTTGCCGAAGGTGTACATTGCCCCGGTGCGGAATGTATTCCAGCTTCAACTCATTCAGCTGAATATTCAGTTCGCCAAAGGTGAGGTCAGCAACAGAACTTTCGGCCAGGTTGAACAGGATGCTCTCATACCCCCTTTCTTCGGGCGACTCCTTTTCAATAGGCATTCTTTTGTATAGCATAGGCAGGCAGTTTATTCCTTCCTGCTAAAATACCTGTTTTCCTATACGCTTACCAGTTTTTCACTGATGCGTTTTACCTGGTTGGTGTGGCGCTGGGTATGAAAGATCACAAAATAGATCAACTCCAAACGGGTAGGCTCCCCAAAGATGGGCATCTGGCAGCCGGTAGTGAGGTCAAGCGATTTGATAGCGTTGCCAATCTGTTCCCGGCCAGCTTTAAACGCTTCCATCAAATTGTCTTTATCGTAGGTGGTATCTTCCGGAATAATAAAATCGGGTGAGGGCAGTTTGGTGCTGAAATCTAAAAAGGTTTTCCGTAAGCCATCTACCCCCGCATCGGCCGGCCGGTTGGTGGGGTACACCGGACCATTCAGTGCGCCGAGCATTCCTTTGTCTGACTTACAAAGATGCTCCGTAACCTGGGCAGCCGTCCAGCTGCCCGGGTACGGAACCGTATTTATTTCATCCTGGCTTAAGCCAGAAACAATTTCAAGATACTCATTGGTGGCTTCCTCAAAATCCTGCAATAGATCTGTTGCTGTTTTCATAATACCAGGTTTAATAAATACGTATAAGTGAAATTATCGTTGATTAGCATCGAAATTGATCATCCAGCGAATGCCGAACTTGTCTTCACACATCCCAAAGTAGGCACCCCAAAAAGCATCAGCCATAGGCATGGTTACCTGGCCGCCAGCTGATAAGCCGTTAAATAATTTATCGGCCTCCTCTTTGCTGGAAGGGGTCAGGCTAAGTTGAATATTGTTCCCGGTAACCACTTTACCCATTTGTTCAGGTACATCGCTACCCATTAACATGCCACCGCCGGGGATGGGTAAAGAAATATGCATGATCTTATTGTCTTCATGAGCAGGGCCCTTATATTCCGCAGGAATGTCCTTGAAACGCATAACCATGGCAAATTCTCCACCAAATACTGATTTGTAAAAGTTGAAGGCTTCTTCGGTGTTGTTGTTAAAATTTAAATAAGGATTCAATGCTGGCATGTTCTTTTATTTTAATTGTTTAGAAATATTATAAAAATCAATCAAGCACTTTGCACAGGAACCCTTTTTTCGTAACAAGGTTCATTACCTTCTCAATTCGCAGGTTATTGCCTTCTACCCGCAGCACCTTATCGCAATCATCCAGGTCGAAGTTGATCTTGCTGTTGGGAAAATGCTTTCGTAATAAGGCCACCAGCTTTTGAGCTTCTGAAAACTTCTGTACATTAGTTTTAAAAACCTCAATCATAGTGCTTATTTTTTGTTTCGCTTTGGTAACACTAACTGCCTGCTGCAATCGTATTCAAATATACACGCACCTGTTAACTTCAAAAGGGTGTAAAAGCGACCAATTAAGGGGTTGAATGCGACAATTGTTTTTTATCTTTATAAAGGGGAAAGCTACCATAAAACGCTGTTACTATGTCCATTCCTTTTCACCCCTTGTCATAGTAATATCCTGGTCCGTCGGAACTACTGTTAATGAGGTCAGAAAAAAACAAAAATTTACAGCATGAAACATGTTTCCATCCTGATCCCAAAAGGGCACACCAGCCTGGTGAATATAGAAGGGACCCACCAGATCTTTTCAGAGGTAAATAACCTGCGTACCAGTATGGGCAAGGCTCCCTTGTTTACTATTCAAATGGTTGGATTATCGAAGGAAACCAGTCAGCGCGAAGGGTTGTTCACCATTAAGCCCGATTGTTTATATACGGATGTTGCCAAAACCGACCTCATCATTATACCTGCCATTCATGGTCAGTTCCCTAAAATAGTAGCCGACAATCAGGCACTCATTCCCTGGATATTGCAGCAGTTCAATAATGGGGCCGAGGTGGCCAGTCTTTGTATTGGTTCTTTCTTTCTGGCAGCTACCGGTTTGTTAAAGGGTAAACAGTGCGCCACGCATTGGCGTTTCGCCAATGAATTCAGGGCGCTGTACCCCGATGTGGAACTGGTAGACGATAAGATCATTACCGATGGGGATGGCATTTATACCAGTGGCGGGGCTTATTCTTATTTGAACCTGCTGGTGTATATGATTGAAAAATATGCCGGCCGAGATATCGCCATTCTTATAGCCAAGGCCTTTATGATCGATATCGATCGCACCCTGCAATCGCCATTCATCATTTTCCAGGGACAAAAATCCCATGAGGATGAAACTGTGAAGAAAGCCCAGGAGTATATTGAAAAGAATTTCGAAGAGAAAATAACGGTTGACCAGATAGCCGGAACCTTTGCCCTGGGCCGCCGCAGCCTCGAACGCCGCTTTAAAAAAGCCACCTGCAATACCGTAACGGAATACATTCAGCGGGTTAAAATAGAGGCCGCCAAGAAGGACCTGGAGACGGGGCAGAAGAATGTATACGAGGTTATGTATGATGTTGGCTATAGCGACGTAAAGGCTTTCAGGAGCATATTTAAGAAGATAACGGGGTTGTCTCCTATAGAGTATCGCAATAAGTATAACAAGGAGCAACTGGTGATGGATTGAGTTGACCAGTTGACCAGTTAACCAGTTGACGAGTTGACGAGTTAACACGTTAATACGTGGTAAAAAAGGAGCAGATTGACAGCGTTGATAGAGTTGACAGCGTTGATAGAGTTGACAGCGTTGATAAAGAGGACTGTGAGTAAATTGTGAATTGCGAGAGTTGAAACGAATAAGAGATGAAAATAGAGAGGAATGTTGCCTCGTCGCGAGCCCTTTCACGTTTCACGTTTGACGTTTGACGATTCACGATTTTGCCTTCCGCACTCCAAATGCGTGACTTAAACACACAAGCTATTCTACCCACTACCACTACTTCTTCCGTGTCGGTTTTCTTCTTGGGGTATCCAGAAAATTCTCCAGGCTATCGAACCGTTCCGTCCATATTTTCCGGTACTGCTCTGCCCAGTCAATAACCTCTGTAAGCCGCTCCAGACGGGCTTCACAGAAGCGTTCGCGCCCAAACTGTGTAATTACTACCAGGCCGCATTCCGTAAGCATTTTAATGTGTTTATAAATGGCAGTACGGCTTACTGCAAAGTGCTCAGCCACGGCATTTACGTTCAGTGGCTGGTGCGCTATCATGTTGAGGATCTCCCGCCGGGTGGGGTCGGCTATCGCCTGAAATACGTCTCTACGCATAGTTGTAAATAGGAAACCTTTAGGTTGCAAATATAATGAAACCCAAAGGTTTCATAAATAAATTCCTTATAAATACCAGGTAAAATGGGGGTATTCATAAAAAATGAGTCTTATGTTTGCAGTAGCTTTCTTAAATTCACCAAGGGAAACGGCCCTGCACAGGTGAGGAACAAAAGGATTTTAACAGCTGAATATTGTGATAATTCATTTTGTTATTTATAAATTTGAGTATATTCACTGTGATTTAATTTCAAACTATAATTCAAAAACTTTCATTATTCACTTTTAAATTTTAAAACACTATGGCAAAAACAGCTAAGAAAGTTGCTAAGAAAGCAATAAAAAAAGCAGTAAAAAAAGCCGCTCCAAAAAAAGCAGCTAAGAAAGTAGCAAAGAAAGCAGCTCCTAAAAAGAAAGCAGCTAAAAAGAAATCTGCAAGAAAACCAAACGCTGCCTTCATGGCTCCGCTCAATGCGAGCCCTGTTTTAGCTGAAGTAATAGGTAGCAAACCTTTACCAAGAACTGAGATCGTTAAAAAGATCTGGGAATATATCAAAAAGAACAAGCTGCAAGACAACAAGAACAAAAGAATGATCAATGCTGACAGCAAACTGAAACCGCTGTTCGGTAAAGATCAAATTTCAATGTTCGAGCTGGCTAAAGTGGTAAACAAACACGTGAAGTAGTTCGTATATGCGAATTGAAGGAATTAGAACTTTTACAGGAAGGATGGATGGTTTTAAATCCTGTAAAAGAACCGGGTTAGTAAGTACCTTTCTTTTTACATAATTTCTCCTTCATTTCTCTGGCCGCAAAAATGGCCCTTCAGAGGATCAAACAGGGCCTTTACATTTTCCTCGATCACCTTCCAAAGATATTCAGAACAATCATTGCGGGGTTTACGGGTATAACTGGCAGTTAAAGTCAAGCTACGATTGCACACCAGTCATATTCATGAACCCCTTTTTTATTGTGTATTACCCCATTAGAGTAGACCTTATGCAAAAATCCATTTTTCTCATTGCCCTTTGCCTGTTGTGTATTTGGGGATGCAGGGAATCCGGTTCCAGATCAGGCAACAACCGTAAGAAGGATTCCATTAGTAAAGTTGTACAGGATGCCGCCCGGGACATTGCCGGTAACTTCAGCGAGCAAAGCTCCCTGCGCTTTTCTGCCAACCGCCTCAATTCATTCTATGCCAGGTACGACTCCCTGCGCAGTTTTCAAAAAGACATCAATACCTTTTACGCCGGCCGTAATTATTCCTTTGCCTGGTATACCGATAGCGGTTTAACCGAACAGGCCAGCCACCTGTACGCACGTTTGGAAAATTTGCCCGAAGAAGGACTTAGTGTGACACTCCCTTATAAGCGCACTCTCGACACCCTTATAAACGCCGGCAATAACCAAACACCTGAACAAAAAAGCGAGACCGAACTGTTGCTGACATCCCTTTACTTTTTCTTTGCCCAAAAGGTGTGGGGTGGGTTGGAAGAAAGCGCTACCCAACAGGTAGACTGGCTGATGCCCCGGAAAAAACTTTCGTACAGTGCGTTTCTCGATTCTGTATTGAAGCAGGGTAATGCCGGTACTGTTAAAGAACCGGTTTACCGCCAATACAACCTGTTAAAAGAATACCTTAAAAAATATAAAGCCCTGCC
>NZ_JBJMLX010000045.1:0-3473 GCF_045805085.1 Niastella sp. | reverse complement strand
CGGTCGCGGTCATTTTTGAATTATCGAAGGTAACGGTGCCGCCGTTATCCTGCGAAGTAAAATTGCTGTTACTAATCGCCTTCAGGGCAACACCGAGCTGACTAAACTCTGCAGTTTGATTACCGGTACCCTGAACGGAGATGAATTTCCAGGTACCCACTTCTGTATTGGTATTTCCCTGTGTGGTATCACCAGGTTTAGGCAAGGTGTCAGTGGGATTCGCTCCACCAGGAGTGGTGCCGGTTTCATTACTTTTTTCCTTTGAGCAGGCCACAAATACAAATACCAAAGCAGCTACAAGCAGCAGCAAAAAGTTACGCGTATTCATAATTTCCCATTTTTACAGAAGTGATTTTCCCCACCTACAAGCAAAATTATGCCTTTATTCAAAATCAGTTATTGTTAAAAAAACAATGCCACGTTCTTTTAAAGAACATGGCACGGTCAGGAATATAATAAGGCAACCTTATTTGTTGATCGCAGCAATACCGGGCAGTTCTTTACCTTCAAAGAACTCAAGCATAGCGCCACCGCCGGTAGAAACATAACTAACCTGGTCGCTAAACCCAAACTGGTTTACAGCAGCTACAGAGTCACCACCGCCTACCAGGGAGAACGCGCCATCCTGGGTAGCTTCCGCCACAGCCATAGCAACACATTTGGTACCGTGTTGAAACTTTTCCATTTCAAACACCCCCATGGGTCCGTTCCACAAAATGGTTTTTGAGCGTTTGATTACATTGATAAATTGCTCGCAGGCATTAGGACCTACATCGAGACCCATCCAGCCATCAGGGATGTTATTGCTGGGCGCATTGGAAGTAAGCGCAGCGGCATCGAATTTATCGGCAATTACCGAATCAGAAGGGAAATGCAGACAAACACCTTTGGCTTCTGCTTTCTTCAACAGTTCGCGGGCAGTATCCAGGCGATCGTCTTCACAGAGCGAGTTACCGATTTTACCACCCTGTGCTTTTTCGAAAGTATAGGCCATACCACCACCAATGATGATGTCGGTAGCTCTTTCCAACAGGTTTTCAATGATGAGGATCTTGTCAGATACCTTGGCGCCGCCAATAATGGCTACGAAAGGTTTCTCGGCATTGTTCATTACTTTTTCGGCGCTTTTCACTTCACTTTCCATCAGTAAGCCGAACATTTTTTTATCGCGGGGGAAGAATTGCGCGATCACGGCAGTAGAAGCATGGGCGCGGTGAGCGGTACCAAAGGCATCGTTCACATACACATCGCCCAGTTTGCTTAATTTTTCAGCAAAACCGGCATCGCCTTTTTCTTCTTCTTTATAAAAACGCAGGTTTTCCAGCAACAATACTTCACCGGGTTTCAACGCAGCCGCTTTATCAACCGCTTCTTTACCAATACAGTCATTGGCGAACTGTATATTGGTGCCCAGCAATTCAGAAATATGGCTTACCAGGTGCTTCAATGAAGATTTGTCTTCGGGCCCTTCTTTGGGACGGCCCAGGTGGCTCATGAGGATCACACTGCCGCCATCACCTAATATTTTTTTAATAGTAGGCACAGCCGCTTTGATACGCGTATCGTCGGTAATGGCAAGTGTTTTTTTGTCAAGCGGAACGTTAAAATCAACCCGGATCAACGCTTTCTGACCCTTGAAGTTATATTGGCTGAATGTAGACATGAAGAAGTAGTTTTAAAAAAGTTAACCACAAAGATTATTGATAGCATTGGCCGACTAAGGGATTATCCTGGGCGTACCCGCTTTCAATAGCTTTGTGGTTAATTAGGATGTAGCCAAAACTACACCTGTGGTTAATTTATTAAGCTTTGGCAGTTGCTTTTGCAGCGCCTTTGTTGATCAACTTTGCAAAATAGTTAACGGTGCGAACTAGCTGGCTTACATAGCTCATTTCGTTATCGTACCAGCTAACCGTGCGAACCAGCTGGGTATCGCCTACAGTTTGAACACGTGTTTGTGTAGCATCGAAGTAAGAACCGTAAGTGCTACCTACGATGTCGCTGCTCACGATCTCGTCTTCAGTGTAACCGAAGCTTTCGTTAGAGGCAGCCTTCATGGCGGCGTTCAGTTCTTCAACAGTTGTCTTTTTACTTAATACCGCAGTTACTTCAGTTAAAGAACCGGTTAATACAGGTACGCGTTGAGCAGAACCATCCAGTTTACCTTTCAGGTTAGGTAATACCAGGCCGATGGCTTTGGCAGCACCAGTGCTGTTAGGAACGATGTTTTGAGCAGCAGCGCGGGCGCGGCGCAGGTCACCTTTGGGGTGCGGAGCATCTTGGGTGTTTTGGTCGTTCGTGTAAGCGTGGATGGTGGTCATAAGACCGTTCACGATACCGAATTTCTCGTCGAGCACCTGGGCCATAGGAGCCAGGCAGTTGGTAGTACAGCTTGCGCAGCTGATCACAGTTTCAGTACCATCGAGAATAGCGTGGTTCACGTTGAAAACGATAGTTTTCAGATCGCCGGTAGCAGGAGCAGAAATTACTACTCTTTTAGCGCCGGCAGTCAGGTGCGCTTCAGCTTTTGCTTTATCAGTGAAGAAACCAGTGCACTCCAGTACAACGTCTACTTCATGTTGACCCCAGGGAATTTGAGCAGGGTCTTTTTGTGCATAGATCTTTACTTCTTCGCCATTTACTATAATAGAGTTATCGGTACTTTTTACTTCAGCATCAAAACGGCCCTGAGCGCTATCATACTTAAGGAGGTGGGCTAAAACTTTGGGACTGGTAAGGTCATTGATAGCGACTACATCAATGCCATCCATTTTATAAATCTGGCGGTATACCAACCGGCCGATACGACCAAAACCGTTGATCGCCACTTTAACTGTGCTCATGATCTGGAAATTTTGTGTTAGTTAAAAATTGCGGGGGCTAAGGTACAATTTTGGTTGTAAATGAATCTGTGAAATTTGTATGCAAACCGGGCCTCAACCGGTTGCGTGGCGGCGTTCTCACACAAAGCGGCTAAACATATAGCGTACACTTACTTATGAAATCATTTACCCTACTTTTTTTGGGGGCTTTATAACAATTTGAAAGCAAATGGAGCAGAGTGAAAGAAAACGCGCAGCGACAAGAAAGGATGCTAACAAATCGTTAATTGCCGGATGAAAAATATTTTTTTGATCCAGGTGTTGGTTTTTGTGTCAACCACGGGTTCCGTTATGTATTGGAAGTTTTCCAACTTCAACCAAACGGCATCATAGTACCTGGCCAGCGGCCGGGAGTGCACGGAAAAAATATTTTAAAAGAAAGTGGGCTTTTTTTTGGTGGAACAGGACAGTTTCCTATTTTTGCACTCCCAAAAACGAGCCGCGTTCGTCTAAGGGCTAGGACACCACCCTTTCACGGTGGTGATACGGGTTCGAATCCCGTACGCGGTACCATGTGCAGCTCAAACTCATCATTGAAGTCAAATTGTTGGGGATTGGAGATCAGATCAAATTCCTGGGATATTATTGCTG
>NZ_JBJMLX010000044.1:0-9460 GCF_045805085.1 Niastella sp. | reverse complement strand
GGCCTGTAATAAAATTTCGTTGTATTTCTTATTCTCGTCCTCGGGTTCAGCGATGATCTTTTTGATCTCAGGGAATAAAAAGAAATATTCCATACAGGTTTGAAGGGCTTTGAGGTGCAGTGGGCGAACGGTGCTCCTGTTGGTGTTCATCAGGAGTCGAATAATATAATCGCCGTTGGCAGTTGGAAATGTATCATACAACTCGTCCTTGTCAGCAGCACAAATATCAATCTGGCAAAGAGCGAGCCGGTTATTCAATAGTACCATAAAAGAACGGGCAAAATCAGAACTGCCCGCATACAGGTAACTTGCTGCCACCGTATCAGCAGCACGGCTCAGCTTCCATGCCCACTTACAAATAGCCGGCATGTCGCGTGGAATGTTTAAAGGGCGTAACGATAACGTATACGAAGAAGGATGTTGAAAAAGTTTTGTATAAACTATTTCCTTCTTCGAGTGCAGGCCGGTAGAAGAAATTAACCCATCCTTCAGGCCTGTAATTCCTGGTGTAGTGCATGTTATCTGCATAACGTTAATGTAAGCTCCCGGTTTTTTATCCGGGAGCTCTTAGTGCCTAACCAGAGCCTTTGTATAATTTCAAGAATTTATAGCGCAGTATCGCTAAATTCTTCTCTGTTGCTACTTTTGACAGAATACCTCGTTTAAAACACCGGAATCCTGTTTCGTGACAATAAAAAATTTGTGAATCTTAAGTGAATACGCCCCATCATTTAGCTGGTGATACATAGAAGTACTTAGCGCGTATGCGCATGATAGGAATCCTCTTATAAACTACGATTTGAAGTATTATTTTATCGTAATATATAACGTTATATAACAACCGTTGGTATGTATTAACAGATTTATTGGTGGTTATTAAGTGCCAACCAATAAATCTGTATTTGTGACCGGGCCAATGATGATAAGGGCCGGATGAGTGATATGTTGTTCTGCTGCCAGTTGTGGCAGGTCTTTGATGGCGCCCTTGACAAGTTTGTGATACGGCAGCGATGCATAATGAATGATTGCTGCAGGCATATCGCCATAACCTTTGTCAAGATAGATGCTGGCGATTTCAGGCAATTTTTTCATACCCATATAAATAACTACAGTGGCTTTGCTTTGTATGGCCAGTTGCAGATCGGCAGATAATGAGCCATCTTTTTTAGTACCGGTAACCACCCATATACTTTCACTGATGTTACGAAAGGTTAAAGGAATGTCGTACAAACCACTTGCCTGCATACTGGTAATACCGGGGATGTAAGTTGTTTTTATTCCATGTTGGCGGGCAAATAATATTTCTTCAAACCCTCTTCCAAAAATAAAAGGATCGCCACCCTTTAAACGTAATACCCTGCCTTTTGAAAAGGCCTTTTCTTTTATCAGTTCATGTATTTGTTCCTGTGGCGTGTAATCGCCATAAGGCAGCTTGCCTACATAAATGTTTTCACAACCCGGTTTGGTATAATCGAGCAATGACTTATTTACCAGGTTATCATACAACACCACCGGCACTTCCTGTAAAAGTTTATATGCTTTTAAAGTAATGAGTTCGGGATCGCCCGCCCCGGCGCCTGCTACTATTAATTCGGGTTCCACAGTTAATGCTGCCACTAAAAAAATATTTTAATAAAAGAGATCATTCAACAGTATGTGCAAGCAACTTCTCCGCATCTGCAATGCATATGCTCTTGCCTGATAAAGTTATGCTGCCTTCCTGTACCATTTCGTTCATAAGCCTGAATACGGTTTCATAGGTAGTGCCGGTATACGAGGCCAGGTCCTGGCGGCTGAGGGTGATATCAAGAAAACCTTCCGGCGTGGTGCCAAAGGTTGACTGAATAGATAACAAAGCCAGGGCAATTCTGCCAATAACCGGCATATGCGCCAGATTGCGCATCTTTTTCTCAGACTCCTTCAATTCACCGGCAAAGAACATCATCAGTTCATACAGGAACTGCGGGTTCACTTTCAGGGTCGACTGAAAAAAGCCAATGTCGATAAAACACACTTCACTTGGTTCCAGTGCGGTGGCTGATACGGGATAAAAAATATCATTACCCAAACCGCGATGACCCAGAATGGCGCCGCTTCGGGCCAGCCGAACGATCAGTTCTTTATCCTGAGTCCATTTTTTATGAACCTTAAAGGTGCCCTTATATATAAAGTAAATACCGGTAACCTCATTGCCTTCGGTAAAAAGCAACTCACCTTTATTTACATGAAAGCTTTGGCGATGGGCATCAACTGCCGGAAGCCATTCCTTTGAGCAGAGTCTGCATAAAAAGCAGCTTTTCAGATCACAACCATGTTTATTTCGTTTCACCCGGTAAAATTTATATGTAGTATTATTTAATATATCTTTTTTAGGCTAAATCAGTAGCAAAATCGCAATAGTTCATTGCCTGTCTAATGCTTTCTGGTTCAGACCTCAAAAATGAGAGAAAAATTTAAATAATTATACATTAGTAAAATAAATATATTATCTATATTTGAATTCTGAGTAAAAAGTACAACAAAAAGAACGTATTTTTATTACAGAGATCACAAAACAACGAATAAATTTTTAGCGAATTGCCATCTTGTTGTTACATGTGATTTTATATAATATAACGATTGCCTGCGCTTAACTGACACTTAAAACCGCAGATTATGAAAATAGTAGTTATCGGCAATGGAATGGTTGGATACAAGTTTTGTGAAAAGCTGACCGCCAAAGCCCAATCAGGGCAAATTGAATTAGTGGTTTTTGGAGAAGAAACCCGCCCGGCTTACGATCGTGTTCATTTGAGTGAATACTTTGCTGGTAAAACGGCTGAAGACCTCACAATGGCCGGCCTCGATTGGTATGCGGAAAGAAATATTAAATTGTATTTAGGAGATCCCATCTCTTATATAGATCGCGAACAAAAAACTGTTCGCTCTCACCACGGTATTACTGAATCTTACGATTACCTGATACTGGCCACCGGTTCTGCTGCCTTTGTTCCTCCCATCCCGGGTGTTGAAAAAGAAGGCGTATTTATTTACCGCACTATCGAGGACCTGGAATTGATGACGGCTTATGCTAAAAAAGCAAAGACCGGCGCTGTAATTGGTGGCGGTTTGCTGGGGTTGGAAGCGGCCAAAGCCATGATAGACCTTGGCGTTACCAATACCCACGTAATTGAATTTGCTCCCCGTCTTATGCCCCGGCAAATCGATGAGGCCGGTTCCAACATCTTAAAAGCAAAGCTCGAATCACTGGGGCTTTCCATTCATACAAGCAAGAACACCTCTGAGATCCTGGGCGATCAGTTCATAAATGGTATGCAGTTCTCAGACGATACCAAACTCGATGTGGATATGCTGGTGATCTCAGCCGGTATCAAGCCGCGCGATGAGTTGGCAAAACTGGCTGGTTTGGAAACAGGACACCGCGGTGGTATTGTCGTGAACGATAAATTAGCAACCGCCGATCCATTCATCTTTGCCATTGGCGAATGTGCTTTGCACGGTGGCATGATCTATGGCCTGGTGGCGCCCGGTTATGAAATGGCCGAAGTAGTAGCTGCCAACCTGCTGGGTGGCGACAAATCGTTCACCGGGTTCGACATGAGCACCAAGCTGAAACTGATAGGTGTTGATGTGGCCAGCTTTGGTGATCCGTTTGTGGCGCATACTGAAGGGCGTAGCATTGTGCTGGAAGACAGCATGAAGGGTGTTTACAAACGCATTAATATTTCAAACGACGGAAAATATTTATTAGGCGGTATCCTGGTAGGCGATGCAGATGCTTACAATATGTTGCTGCAAACCAGCAAGAATAAAGTGGTGTTGCCGCCTAATCCTGAAGATGTGATCCTGGGCGCACGTGGCGGATCTGGTGCTGAAGGTGGCGCCGGCATTACAAGCTTACCCGATGATTCGCTGATCTGCAGTTGCGAAAGCGTTTCAAAAGGCGATATCTGCAAAGCGGTAGGTGAAGGCAACGAAACCATGGATGCTGTTAAGAAATGTACCAAAGCTGGTACCGGTTGCGGCGGTTGCGTTCCCATGGTAAAGGACCTCATTAACCATACCCTTAAATCACAAGGAAAATATGTACGCAACGTAATCTGCGAACACTTTAACTACAGCCGTCAGGAACTGTACGACCTGGTAAAAGTGCATAAGCTGATGACGTTTGATGAAGTATTGAATAAACTGGGTACAGGCGATGGTTGCGAATTGTGTAAACCACCCGTAGCTTCGATTTTAGCCAGTTTGTGGAATGAGATGATCCTGGCTAAAGGAAACGATACGGCGCAGGACAGCAACGACCGCTTTTTGGCCAACATTCAAAAAGGCGGTACCTATTCAGTAGTGCCTCGTATTCCCGGTGGAGAAATTACACCTGAAAAATTGATCGTAATAGGAGAGGTAGCGAAAAAATATCATCTCTATACAAAAATTACCGGCGGTCAGCGTATCGATCTGTTTGGTGCGCATGTAAGTGATCTCCCCGCTATCTGGAGTGAACTGATCGCAGCAGGTTTTGAAAGCGGTCATGCTTATGGTAAAGCATTGCGCACGGTAAAAAGCTGCGTGGGCAGCACCTGGTGCCGGTTTGGTTTGCACGACAGCGTTAGCTTCGCTATTCGGATTGAAGAAAGATACCGCGGATTGCGCGCGCCTCATAAATTGAAATCAGCCGTATCGGGTTGTATTCGCGAGTGTGCCGAAGCGCAAAGCAAAGATTTTGGTATCATCGCTACCGAAAAAGGCTGGAACCTGTATGTGTGCGGAAACGGCGGTTCAAAACCACAACACGCCCTGTTACTGGCTACCGACCTTGATTCAGAAACCTGTATAAAATACATCGATCGGTTTTTGATGTTCTATATAAAAACCGCTGATCCTTTAACCCGTACTGCTACGTGGTTGAACAAAATGGAAGGTGGTATAGATTATCTGAAAAATGTAGTGGTGAATGACAGCTTAGGCATTGCCGAACAGCTGGAAGCAGAAATGCAATTGCTGGTAGATAATTATAAATGCGAATGGAAAGAAGCGATTGAGAATCCTGAGATCCGGAAACGTTTCTCGCATTTTGTAAATGCACCTGCAGAGAAAGATCCTTCTATACAATTTGAACCCATGCGGGAACAGAAAAAAGCGAAGGAGTGGAAGTAGCATAACAAAACAACGCGCATCATCTTTTGGCCGGGCCATGGGGCCACCATTCTTCTGATAATTTTCTTCTGATACACTAAAACACTCACACACACTTGCTATGTGGCTGACCGGCTTTTGGCCGGCGCTGGCTGCGTATACTAACGATTGTTTGCCTGCATTAAAAAGATGCAGCGGGTTTTTATTCCCCCATTTAAAGCCATAAGAAAAAATGATCAGTGAAAGCTGAACAGGAAATCTTTTTGTAAATATCAATGACATGTTATGATCCAAGAAAACGTACTTACCTGGTTTTTAGCCTGCCGTACTACAGATGTGCCTGAAAACGGCGGTGTTGCTGTAAAGTATCACGACGAGCAGATTGCGCTCTTCAATTTCAGTCGCCGCGGCGAGTGGTATGCTACACAGAATATGTGTCCGCACCGCATGCAAATGGCCTTAAGCCGGGGAATGATAGGAACGCAAAACAATGAACCCAAAGTGGCATGTCCCTTCCATAAAAAGACCTTTTCATTGTCCACCGGTAAATGCCTGAGTGGCGATGATTGCGGCGATTTGAAAACCTATCCGGTAAAAATTGAAAATGACCTGGTATATATAGGAATAGAAGAATAATGATTGCTCGCCCGACGGAGCCTTGGCGAAGGCGGGCTGAATATTGAATTTCCGAATAACATTCAATATTCGATGTTTTGGTTTAATGGTCGCTTGCCTACATAGTGTTTTAACGATTGCTTGCCATAATGTAAATCAAATTGTGTAACCAAACTCACTGCATGGTAAAAGCAAAATACACCAACGGCAATTAAAAAACCCCGGCAGATGGCAGTCTGACCGGGGGAAAGCAAATCACGACAATGGATCATCATCGTAAAAAACCAAAACAAAAGTATGAGGAAAAAATTAATTTTCATGGCAGTAACCGGAGCATTTTTAATGGGGAGACCAACCAGCACTGTCGCGCAATTTTCATTAGCGGGACAGTTACGTACACGTAGCGAAGTACGTGATGGTTATGGCACTCTTAATGCAAAAGGTACTGACCCTGCTTTTTTCACCTCTCAACGGGCCCGACTGATCTTTGGCTACAAATGGGACCGGGTAAACTTCAACTTCTCTGTTCAGGATGTTCGGGTGTGGGGACAGGATGCTTCTACCATTAATAATGCTGATGGTAACAGGCTGATGGTGCATGAAGCCTGGGCAGAAGTAACGCTTATGAATGTGGCTGATACCACCATAAAAACAAAAGGTATCGACAATCTTTCTTTTAAAATTGGCCGTCAGGCTTTAATATATGATGATGTGCGGTTGTTGGGCGACCTGGACTGGTTGCAACAAGCCCGCCGCCACGATGCATTGCTGATAAAAGCGTTGCACCATGGCTGGCAGGTTGATCTGGGCGTCGGATTCAACCAAAATACCGATGCGGCCGGGTATACCGGAACAGGCTATATCGCAGGTAACGTTCCTCCTTATGTTACCAATTCACTGGGAAACCTGGTAGCCACTCCGGCCGGATTACTGCCGCTTTCAACCAATGGCACTATGGGTGCAAAAAGCAGTGGGGCAGGTACACCGGTGCTGGCCAATACGGTAAGCACCAATGGCATGAACCAGCAATATAAATCCATGCAAATGGCGTATATAAGCCGCAAGTTCGGCCAAACAAAATTTGCAGGACTTTTCTTCAAAGATGATTTCTCAAAATACCGCCCCGATTCAGTAGGAGGCGCTGCTTCGGGATATGTATACGGCAGAAGATATGATGTAAAAGGGGTGAACAGCCGCCTTACTTACGGGTTAATGATCAATGGAACTATTGGTAATGCATCCGGCTTGAAAAAAGCGTGGCAGGTAGGCGCCTATTTTCAAAGTGGTAAAGACCGCGACGGAAAAAAGTTGAATGCTTCGCATTATACAGCATCACTTATGCTGCAGAAAGGCAAATTCAGCTTTGGCCCCGGCTACGATTATTTATCGGGAAATACCCCCACCACTGCTGCTAATGAAAACCATCGCTTCGATCCCTTGTACGGAACACCGCATAAACATTGGGGATACATGGATTACTATTATGTAGCAACCGGTTCTCCGACAGGCGGTTTACAGGATGCTTACTTTAAAGTAAAATATCAGGCCAATTTATTTTTTGTAAGCCTCGATGCACACAACTTCAGACTGGCACAAAATGTGGCAAATGCGTCTGATCCCGATAAAGCTAATATCGACAAAAACTTAGGATACGAGTTTGATTTTATCGCCAATTATTCACTCAACAAATTCACTACACTGGAGCTCGGCTACTCATTTATGAAAGCAAACAACAGTACCGAGTACGTTAAAAGAGCCACCATGGACCAGGCGAGGCACAATGCCAATTGGGCTTACCTGATGATCAACATTCGCCCCGATTTCTTTTTTAGCAAACCAGTGGCAATTAAACAATAATGAGGCCTTAAAATCAAACCGACATGAAAATTCTCAATATATCTAAAATACTAATTGTTGCACTGGCTGTTTTTGTTGTGTCAACATCTTTTATCCGGCATACAACGAATAAACCAACCAGGGTAATAAAGCTTGGTTTTATTCCTTTAACCGATTGCGCCCCTTTGATAATTGCCAAAGAAATGGGCTTCTTTCAAAAATATGGCCTGGATGTTCAGGTAACAAAAGAAGCCTCATGGGCAAATGTGCGCGATAAGGTATTGAATGGAGAACTGGATGGCGCGCATTGTTTATTTTCTATGCCTTTCTCTGTGTATGAAGGTATTGGCGGCAAAGCTGGTTCTGAAATGAGAATTGCAATGGTGCTGAATAATAATGGACAGGCCATTACACTGTCAAAAGATTTCTGTGGGCTGGTTGGATTTAAAGAACTAAAAAAAGTAGCTGCTGCAGTAAAATCAGTGCAGTCGAGAAAAGAAGTAACATTTGCTCATACTTTTCCCGGCGGCACACACGATATCTGGTTGCGCACCTGGCTGGCAGCCTGCGGCGTAAACTCAAAATCAGTAGGTATTATTACTATACCACCACCGCAAATGGTAGCCAATATGCGGGTTGATAATATGGAAGGTTTTTGTGTAGGAGAACCCTGGAATGGCGTGGCTGCGGCACAAAATGTTGGCTTCACGCATATTGCTTCACAGGATATCTGGAAAAATCATCCCGAAAAAGCATTGGTGGTTAATAAAGCATTTGCCGATGGTAATCGCGAAGACCTGAAGAAAGTGATGATGGCCATACTGGAAGCCTGCAAATGGCTCGATAATATGGGTAACCGTAAAAAAGCGGCCGCCATACTTTCACGCCCTAACTATGTAAATGCACCCGTTACCGTACTGGAGGCCCGCCTCATGGGAAGTAACGACCTTGGCTGCGACCTGGGAGTGCAGAAATATAAAGACGATTACATGTTGTTCCATAATAATGGTTTTGTAAACGCACCAAGAAAAGCACATGGCATCTGGTTTCTTTCGCAGTATGTACGCTTTGGTTTAGTAGATGCGTTGCCCGCCAATTATAAAGAGATAGCTGATAAACTGATCATGGACGATCTGTACGCTGAAGTGGCAAAAAGCATGAACATTCCTGTTCCTGCAGATGATATGAAGCCATTCAAATTGAACATCGAGGCTGCAACCTTTGATCCAAATAACCCGAAAGCGTATATCGCTGCATCGCCCAAATAAACCCCATTACATAACTATTCAAATTGTAAACAATGAAAGCAAAAGCAATAAAAATAGGATGGTCGGTGGTGTATTTCGCGGCAGGTATGCTGTTGTTGCTGGGAATGTGGGATATGGTTTCCCGGTTAACAAAAGGAGAGATCCCTTCACCCATTGCAACCTGGGGTACGTTTAAAGAAGTTATGACCAATCCTTTTCAAAATGATCCCGATAATAAAGGAATTGGTATAAAGCTGTTGAGTTCTTTGGCACGGGTAGGTATTGGTTTTGGATTGGGAAGTTTAATTGCTATTCCCCTGGGTTTTGTTTTAGGAAGCAGCCGGATAGCAATGAATATCATCAATCCCATTGTACAAATATTAAGGCCAGTGTCACCACTGGCTTGGTTTCCACTGGGATTGGCCATTTTCCAGGATTCACCCAAGGCCAGCATCTTTATGATATTCATTTGTTCTTTGTGGCCAACGCTTATCAATACATCTTTCGGCGTTTCGAACATTCCGCAGGATCATAAAAACGTAGGCAAAGCCTTTGGGTTTTCAGTTTGGAAATACATTACCAAAATAATGTTGCCCTATAGCTTGCCACATATTTTTACAGGTTTG
>NZ_JBJMLX010000043.1:0-7624 GCF_045805085.1 Niastella sp. | reverse complement strand
ATACGGTGGTGGCGGAATGGATGCAATATCTTATGTGTTGGCTATGGAAGAGATCTCTAAAGTGGATGCTTCCTGCAGTGTAGTGATGAGCGTAAACAACTCTTTGGTTTGCTGGGGTTTGGAAACATTTGGGAACGAAGAGCAAAAACAAAAATATTTAGTGCCTTTGGCTAAAGGCGAGAAGATAGGAGCATTTTGTTTATCGGAACCGGAAGCGGGCAGTGATGCCACTTCACAACGGACGATTGCAGAAGACAAAGGCGATCATTATATCCTGAACGGCACCAAGAACTGGATCACCAATGGTTCATCAGCCTCTATTTACCTGGTGATGGCCCAGTCGGATATTGAAAAAGGCAGCAAGGGCATCAATGCCTTTATTGTTGAAAAAAGCTGGCCCGGGGTAACAGTAGGCGCCAAGGAAAACAAACTCGGGATCCGTGGTAGCGATACTCATACCATTTCATTTACCGATGTAAAAGTGCCCAAGGAAAACCGCATTGGCGGCGATGGCTTTGGGTTCACCTTTGCCATGAAAACCCTGGCCGGCGGCCGTATTGGCATTGCCTCTCAGGCATTGGGAATTGCCAGCGGTGCGTATGAATTGGCGTTAAAATATTCAAAGGAAAGAAAAGCCTTTGGAAAGGAGATCATGCATCACCAGGCCATTCAGTTTAAACTGGCCGATATGGCTACCCGCATTGAAGGCGCCCGTTTATTGTGTTTAAAAGCTGCCTGGGAAAAAGACCAGCACCTCGACTATACATTAAGTTCATCTATGGCCAAAGTGTTTGCCAGTGAAACAGCCATGTGGGTTGCTACAGAAGCGGTGCAGGTGCACGGTGGTTATGGATTTGTAAAAGAATACCACGTTGAACGTCTCATGCGCGATGCCAAGATCACCCAGATCTATGAAGGCACCAGCGAAGTACAACGCATTGTGATCAGCAGGTCGATATTGAAGTAGTGGCATAATTATTTACCAGCATAACCTATACCTTTGAGGCAACAAAAAGGTATAGGTTTTTTTATTGAATAAACAGAACAATCAATGGCGGTAAATACAACAACTTACCAGGAAATAAATAATCAATTACAGGCAAAGCAGGTTACCCTGGTGGCCGTATCAAAAACCAAACCGGTAAGTGATATACAAGAGTTATATGACCTGGGACAACGGGATTTTGGTGAGAACTATGTTCAGGAACTGGCCGAAAAACATTTGCTTTTACCCAACGATATCCGCTGGCATTTTATTGGTCATCTGCAATCCAACAAGGTTAAATACATTGCCCCCTTTGTGCATTTGATCCACGGGGTAGACAGCTATAAATTATTACTGGAAATTGATAAGCAGGCTAAAAAGCTTGACCGCAGTATCAATTGCCTGTTACAGGTGCATGTAGCCCAGGAAGAAACCAAATTCGGTTTTAACGAACTTGAGTTAATGGCAGCCATGGAAGATATTCATAAGTATAAACTCTTAAACCAGCTTCAGCATGTGCAGGTAGTAGGTCTGATGGGTATGGCTTCGCTTACAGCGGATGCAGAACAGGTAACAAAGGAGTTTGCCTACCTTAAAATGCTGTTCGATCACTTTGCCAACCAACCTGGAAACGATCAATTCAGGGTTTTATCAATGGGTATGAGCGGTGATTATCAGTTGGCTATAGCCGAAGGAAGCACCCTGGTGCGCATAGGCAGCCTGTTATTTGGTTCCCGCCAATAATAGCTTATCGGTTTTTCGTGATGATTCGTCGGAGAATTATATTCAAACATCGAATTGATTATGACCACGGCATTCCACTGTATATCTTTGACTTACATAATTAAATAGTGTTTTTCATAGGTTATTGATTAATGGTAAAGGGCTGTGTCTACAGCTCTTTTTTCTTTTATACCCCTCTGAATATATTACCTGTATCACATTGCAACGCATAAAAATCAATTTACCAACAGGAAGGTTTATACGAAATCATGAAGAACAGGTTATAACCTCGATCATTGCTAAAACCCAATAGGGGCCTCATATTAACGGAATATTATTTTAGTCACAATTCACACTTTTGGGTTACCTTTTTCCGTTTTTTGTATAAATTTGCATAAGAATTGAACGTTCTTTTAACTCCTCTTTTTTAACGCTGCTTGCCTTCTATTGTAAATCAACAGCTTGCCCCAGTATCTAAACGATTCGCTTTCATATTATTAATTTTTTAATTAAAAACAAAGGATATGAAAACAATCACGCTTAAAGCCTTTTCTTTAGTAAAGAAAACTGCTTTCATGTTGCTGGTGCTATCAATAACCTATGTATCTGCAACAGCCAACACTTCTGATTCAACACCAACAAGTGATGATGATGAAAACGCTTCTGTATCATGCCTGAAAATGGAAGAAGGCCAGGTTTACTTTAATGTAAAGTTTGAGAACACGGATGGTGGCCGTTTTGACATTTTGGTTAATGATATCAATGGCGATAACCTGTACCGTTCTACTTTCACCGGCAAGAACTTCAATAGAGTGTTCAGAGCCCCGGTTGAAAATGGTAAACTGGTAATCATCATCCGTGATACCAAAAGCAACCACAAATTTGAGTTGACCACCGAATCAAAAATGGTTCAACAGATTCTTGTAAAAAGAATGTAGTTCGATCATTAATCAATAACGAGAACTTTTGTCATTCCTGTCCTAAGTTTCATTCCGGTTTATCGGAATGAAACTCATCGGAAGGGAGGGTCTAATTTCTTCCTTCATCTTTACTTCCTGTAGGCCTCCCCTCTAAAATATATTTCCTGCCCCGCGAGAAGGGTGAGATTGGCCACCCACTTAGACGCCAGAATTACGTAAATTTGCCAAATTCAATTTATTGAGTTATGGCAGAGATCAACACACCGGAAGAGAAAAGTCTGAATTTTTTAGAAGAGATCATTGAAGAGGATCTGAAATCGGGCAAATATACCACCATCGTTACCCGTTTCCCACCCGAGCCTAATGGCTTTTTGCACATAGGTCATGCTTCGAGCATCTGTTTAAATTTCGGCCTTACCAAAAAGTACCCCGGCTACACCAACCTCCGTTTTGATGATACCAATCCCGAAACAGAGAAAACAGATTATGTGGAAAGCATAAAGGATGATGTGCGCTGGCTGGGTTTTGAATGGAAGAACGAACTGTATGCTTCCGATTACTTCGACCAGATGTATGAATTCGCCATTACGCTCATTCAGAAAGGCCTGGCGTATGTAGATGACTCTACCTCCGAAGAGATCAAGGCCATGAAGGGTACGCCTACCGAGCCCGGAAAGGACAGTCCCTTCCGCACCCGCTCTGTTGAAGAAAACCTGGACTTATTTACCCGCATGAAGAACGGAGAATTTCCCGATGGCTCCCGTACGCTGCGTGCAAAGATCGATATGGCGCATTCGAATATGCTGATGCGCGACCCGGTATTGTATCGCATCAAACATGCGCACCACCATCGTACCGGTGATAAATGGTGTATTTATCCCATGTATGATATGGCGCATGGCCAAAGCGATTCCATTGAGCATATTACCCATTCTATTTGTACACTGGAGTTTGTACCCCATCGTGAGCTGTACGACTGGCTGATAGATAAACTAGGCATCTATCCTTCGCATCAATATGAGTTTGCCCGCCGCAATCTGAACTACACCGTAACCAGCAAAAGAAAGCTGCTGCAACTGGTGAACGATAAATTTGTGACCGGCTGGGATGATCCCCGCATGCCAACCATTTCCGGTTTACGGCGCGCCGGTTATACCCCCGAAAGTATTCGCGAGTTTTGCGATCGTATTGGTATTGCCAAACGCGAGAATATGATCGATGTGTCATTGCTGGAATTTTGTGTACGCGAGCACTTGAACAGGATCGCCATGCGTCGCATGGTGGTGTTCGATCCGTTGAAGGTGGTGCTCACCAACTATCCGGCCGATGGTGCGGTTGAAATGGTGAAAAGCGAGGACAATCCGGAAGATCCTAATACGACCCACCGTGAAATTCCATTTACGCGTGAATTATACATCGAGCGGGAAGACTTTATGGAAAACCCGCCCAAGAAATTCTTCCGCCTGGCGCCCGGTCAAATGGTGCGGTTGAAAAGCGCTTACATCATAAAATGTGATGAAGTGATAAAAGACAGCAATGGGAACATCACTGAATTACGCTGTTCTTATCTGCCTGAAAGCAAGAGCGGCGCCGATACCTCAGATATTAAAGTGAAAGGTACCCTGCACTGGGTAAGCGTTGCACAGGCCATTAGCGTTGAAGTACGCCTGTATGACCGCTTGTTCAGGGTAGAGAACCCCGCCAGTGAAGAGGGCGATTTTAAGGATTATATCAATCCGGATTCGTTGCAGGTTATCAGCACCGCTTTTGCGGAACCTGCTTTAAAAAATATCCGTTTCAGCGACCGCTGCCAGTTTTTACGCAAAGGTTATTTCTGCCTCGATAAAGATACCAGTGAAGATAAAATGGTTTTCAACAGAACGGTTACGTTGAAAGATACCTGGGCGAAAGAACAGAAGAAAGGTTGATAAGTTAATAAGTTGACAAGTTAATAAGACCTGTAAGGTGCTGCCTTTGAACCTGAATTAGCAGAGGGTTCGCCAGCACCTGACAGGTCTCTTTATTTTTATAGAACAGCTTAGGGCGTTTCATGACTATTAAGATGAATACCCTCCGCTATTGTTATCTTATTTCTTACTTCCAACCGCTTTCGCATAATCAAACACCCAATTACAAAACGCCTTTACGCCCACATCGAGGCGGCTGTCGTCGATATAAAAATCAGGGGTATGGTGGGGTGGGGCTTTTGATTTATCGGCGCCTTTGGGCATCCCGCCGAAGTATACAAAAAAGGAAGGGGCTTTCTCCCCATAATAAGAAAAGTCTTCAGAACCGGTTACCCATTCGCGCTCCCGTACATTTTCTTTACCTGCTGTTCTTTCCAGCATAGGCACCATCATTTTTACCAGTGTGGGATCGTTGTAGGTTACCAGGGTTTTATTTTCAAATGTAACTTCGGCTTTGGCGCCCATCGCTTCTGCAATGGCAGTAGCCATTTTCCGTATACGGTCGAATGTTTCTTTTTGCATTTTACTATCCAGTGTACGAATGGTGCCTTGCAACACTGCTTCCTCGGGAATTATATTCGGCCGTACCCCGCTGTGAAATTTACCTACTGTAATCACCACCGGCGCTTTGGTAAGCTCAGACTGACGGCTTACAATAGTTTGCAAGGCGTTAACGATCTCGCTTCCCACCACTATGGGGTCTATGCCTTTCCAAGGTTGTGAACCATGACTTTGCTTCCCTTTTATGTTTATGGTAAACCAGTCAGACGAAGCCATGAAGGCGCCTGATTTATATTCAAAATTACCTACTTCAATATCCGATTCAATATGCATTCCAAATACGGCATCTACTTTCGGGTTATCCATACAGCCTTCTTTTACCATTAAGAGCGCGCCGCCTTCTTCCGTTCCGGGCGGACCTTCTTCTGCCGGTTGAAAAAAGAATTTAACGGTGCCGGGCACCTCTTTCTTCATGGAGGCCAGTATTTCAGCAGCGCCCATCAACATGGCCACATGACTATCATGTCCGCAGGCATGCATAACCGATACGGTATCGCCCATGTATTCAGCCCGCACGGTTGATTTAAAGGGCACATCCACTCTTTCTTTTACCGGTAAGGCATCCATATCGGCCCGCAAAGCCACCACAGGACCTGGTTGCCCGCCCCGTAAAATGGCCACAATACCGGTTTTAGCTATGCCGGTTTGTACTTCCAGTCCCAGCTTTTTTAAATGATCGGCGATGTATTGAGCGGTTTGATATTCCCGGTTGGAGAGCTCGGGATGCTGGTGCAGATAACGCCGCCATTCAATGACCTTGGGTAGAATGGCCGTAGCCTGTTTATCGATCGCGGTGGGCTTGTTTTGCTGTGCCTGTACGGTGGTGACAAGGATCAAAAGGATGGATAGCAGGATCCAACGGGTAAACTGTTTTAGCTGCATGCTGGAAGATTTACCTGAATGTAGAAAAAAATTATGAGTTGGCAGAAGGACTAAACATATGATTTTTAAACTACTGTATATAGCGTTTATCTTGTTTATAAACCCTTGACGTACATACATGTAATAAGTAAATATATTTATCGTTTATTAAGTGTTTTAATCCCGAAAACTGTCCCGAGATGCCCGTCCCTATTACGAAAACCACCCTTACCGGTGGCAGGCCCGCCTGGTCTATGTCCGTAGGTAAACATGTATGTAGTTTACTGCTACAGGCGTTTATAATCATTCCCTGTTTTTCACAAACTATAGGCAACTGGAATTTCAATGGTTCAACTTCAGGAACCGGTGGTACTTACAATACCGTTTCAATAGCCGATTTCAGCGCTGCTATTCCAACCAAAGCATATAATGGGGGTACTGTGTATTTTGGTGAAGGCGGCTGGCCTTCCGGCGCACTGAATCCCAGTGCTTATTTGGAATTTACTATTACTCCCAATGCGGGTTATCAGCTTGATATGTCGAGCATAGTTTTAACTATGCGACGCAGCACAACCGGTACTGCTGCTGGTTCAGGGCCCACGTCCTGGAGCCTGCGTTCGAGCGTGGATGGATATACTTCAGATCTTGGTTCAAACAGCTTAACAACCAGCGTGCAGAATTTTACGATTACATTGGGCAGTAGCTTTTTGATGCGACATACGGCTGTTACTTTTCGCTTGTATGGATACAATGTCAATGTAACAACCGGCGGATTGAACCGTTTAGTGATAGATAATGTCAGCATTAATGGAATAGGATCTGTATTACCGCTAACTTTCACTGGCTTGCAGGCCTTTCATAACAATGATAAAACGATTTCCCTGAAATGGCAGATGACCAATATTCGGGAAGGCAATGTGTTTAATGTAGAGCGCTCAATGAACGGAGCTGACTTTTCCACCATCAACCAATTTACACAAACAGAGAACCAGTTAACCGGTTCGTTTCAATACAACGATAACCGGGCGCCCGGCAATGTATCCGCGATTTATTATCGCATTAAAATAAACGAACCAAGTGGCTGGACTTACTTCTCCTGGCTGGTAAAGGTTAATAACAATACGGCAAAACAGCTACTAATAAATTATGCCAACCTTACCGGTCAATCGCTTGTGACCTCGTTACAGGTTCCTGAAAAGGGTTCGTACACGCTATCTGTTGTAACCATGAATGGCGCGGTACTTCAACAGCAATCCCTTGAACTGGATGCCGGTGTGCATGTGATCACAACACCTTTACAATCCCTGGCGCATGGAACGTATGTGGTGCGTTTGGTGGGTAAAGAGGGATTGAGCAGTAAGAAGTTTGTTTGGTGAGTCGATCAACTTGTCAACCAGTTAACTCGTCAACTGATCAACTGGTTAACTGGTTAACTCCTCAACCTACTTATACTCCCCATATATCTCCCTTAATGTATCCGCAATTTCCCCCCACGTACACTTTTGCTCAACCGCTTCACTAACGGTGGGCATAATTTTTTCGCCGGCAGTGACTGTGTCTGAAAGACCTTGTAAAACCTGGTCGCACTTGGCCGGATTGCGGTTATT
>NZ_JBJMLX010000042.1:0-1901 GCF_045805085.1 Niastella sp. | reverse complement strand
CCACCACTACTTATACTTTTACCCCAACAGCAGGGCAGTGTGCAACAACGGCAACATTGACAATTACCGTTAATCCAAACATAACGCCGACCTTCAATGCAGTGGCTCCAATTTGTTCGGGAACTACTTTATCGGCGTTGCCTACAACTTCCACCAATGGTATTACGGGAACCTGGTCGCCTGCTTTGGATAACACGATGACCACAACTTACACGTTTACCCCAACGGCTGGGCAGTGTGCTACGACGGCTACGCTGACAATCACAGTTAATCCGAACATTACGCCAACATTTACAGCCGTTGCTCCGATCTGTTCGGGAGCTACTTTGTCAGCGTTACCAACAACATCCAATAACGGGATCACCGGTTCATGGTCTCCGGCGCTCAACAACACAGCCACCACTACTTATACCTTTACCCCAACAGCAGGGCAGTGTGCGACGACGGCTACATTGATAATTACCGTCAATCCGAATATTACTCCGACGTTTAACGCGGTGGCTCCGATCTGTTCCGGAGCTACTTTGTCAGCGCTGCCAACTACATCGAATAATGGTATTACAGGAACCTGGGGTCCTGCGCTCAACAACACAGCTACTACTACTTATACGTTTACTCCAACAGCCGGGCAATGTGCGACGACAGCGACGTTGACTATTACCGTTAATCCAAATATTACTCCGGTGTTTAATGCGGTGGCTCCGATATGTTCAGGAGCCACTTTGTCGGCATTGCCAACTACTTCCAATAATGGCATCACCGGAACCTGGTCACCTGCTTTGGATAATACAACTACCACTACTTATACCTTTACCCCAACAGCCGGACAGTGTGCTACAACGACTACACTGACTATTACAGTCAATCCGAACATTACGCCGACGTTCACAGCCGTTGCTCCAATCTGTTCGGGCGCGACTTTGTCAGCGCTGCCAACTACATCTAATAATGGGATTACCGGAACCTGGTCACCGGCACTCAATAATACAGCTACTACTACTTATACTTTTACCCCAACAGCCGGACAGTGTGCTACTACTACGACGCTGACTATTACAGTCAATCCGAATATTACGCCGACGTTTAATGCAGTGGCTCCAATTTGTTCGGGCGCGACTTTGTCAGCGCTGCCAACTACATCTAATAATGGGATTACCGGAACCTGGTCCCCTGCACTCAATAATACGGCCACGACTACTTATACTTTTACCCCAACAGCAGGGCAGTGTGCAACAACGGCTACGTTGACAATTACAGTCAATCCGAACATAACGCCAACCTTCAATGCAGTGGCTCCGATATGTTCGGGAGCTACTTTGTCGGCGCTGCCAACTACATCGACTAATGGTATTACGGGAACCTGGTCACCGGCACTCAATAATACAGCTACTACTACTTATACCTTTACACCAACAGCAGGGCAGTGTGCAACAACGACTACATTAACTATTACAGTCAATCCGAACATTACGCCAACCTTTACAGCCATTGCTCCAATCTGTTCAGGGGCTACTTTGTCGGCATTGCCTACAACTTCCACTAATGGTATTACAGGAACCTGGGCTCCAGCTTTGGATAATACGGCTACCACAACGTATACTTTTACCCCAACAGCCGGGCAGTGTGCGACAACGACAACGCTTACTATTACTGTCAATCCGAACATTACGCCAACCTTCAATGCAGTGGCTCCAATTTGTTCGGGAACTACTTTATCGGCGTTGCCTACAACTTCGACTAATGGTATTACGGGAACCTGGTCGCCTGCTTTGGACAACACCGCCACCACTACTTATACCTTTACCCCAACAGCCGGGCAGTGTGCTACCACGACAACGCTTACTATTACTGTCAATCCGAACATTACGCCTACGTTCACAGCCGTTGCACCGATCTGCGCT